>NZ_JBSGIV010000010.1:0-132080 GCF_053605225.1 Micromonospora sp. NPDC003944 | reverse complement strand
TCCCCGTCTCTTTTCCTTTCGGGTGTGGGCCGCCGGCCCCCCCCCCGCCATTCGCTGCCCGCGGGTGCCGTGCCGGCCGCCACGGTCGCACCCCGGGCCGCGCGGCACCCGGCGACGTCACCCCTCGCACTCACCACGGAGTTTCCGCATGACCGCAGAACGACTGTTCAACCTTGCCGCCGAGTTCGCCGAGGCGACCGGCAACGCCGAACGTTTCCACGTCCGCGCGGCCTGCGCCACCGGCGACGACCGCACCGCTCTCACGCTGAAGGCATCGAGCTGGAAGGGCATCGCCGCCCAACGACGCGAAGCGCTGCGCACCGGATTGAACGAGGCACTGCCCGGGACCGTCACCGCCACGCCAGACGAGGAGCTGCCCGTCGCCCTCTGGCAGCGACGTCACGTCGAGGTCCGCGCCATCACCCTCGACGCCGCCCCGGTGCGCGTGCGGTACAGCCCCGCGCAGGCGGTCGCCCTCGGCACCGCCCTCATCGCCCTCGCGACCCTGACCGACCAACGAGGCGGCGGCACCCTCGGCGACATCCTCGCCACCTTCCCACCCGACACGAACGCCGGTAGCGAGCCTGTTCACAAGGGCGGGTCACCGGCATGACGAACGGGATCGACCCTTCGGAGCACACCGACTGCATCGGCGATGGGCAACGCACGGTCAGCACCGAGCAGTTCGCGGAAGCACTCGCTTTACTCGGCTCGATCGACCCCGTCTGCGCCGACATGCTCACCCACCTCAACCTGCGCGTCTACCCGGGCGAGCCCGGCGACCGCACCGCATACGTGGTGCTCGACGTGCACGGCGTCTCCATCGGCGTGAAACGCCGCGCCGACGGCCTGTACCTGCACGCCGACACCACCGAAACCGATGACCGCCTCATCGCGTTCGAGGTCAACGGTGGCGGCGAGATCGATCACCCCACCAGCTAGCTCTCACCCTGAACGGAGTTGTGATGTACCGATCACTGGAGTACGGCGACACCGCCCGGGTGATCAGCCCGTCCGACGCCGTCGAGTACCGCCTCGGCACCGTCACCGACGTCCGCTATTCCACCCCGCACACCACCTACGCCCGCCGCTACACCCTCCGCTTCCCCAACGGCGACGAGCGCACCTACCCGGCCGCGATCGTCAGGCGAGCCACCCGGGCCGACGACCGCGCCGACCTGGAAACCGCGCTCACCAAGGCGGCCGGGGCGGTGCGCGACGCTTGCCGCATCGCCCACGACTACGACGCCGACCTCAGCACCGGAACCGCGAGCCTGCTACGGCGGCTGGTCGACCTCGCCAGCCTGCGCCTCGGGCTGACCCTCGACCCCACCAACCCCGCTTGGCCGCTGACCCGCGACCAGGACGGAGGCGACCAGTAATGCCACCGCACATCCCGCACCCCGAGGAGTCCGCCCGTCATCCCGAGGCGGCAGCACTTCACCTGAGCACGGCGCCGGTCCCGGAGTCGCTCTACTGCCGCCGCTGCCGTCGAGCCCTCAACATCCGTCTCAACGACCTGGGCGTGATCGTTGAGTACCTGCACGCGGCCGAGCAGCGCGGCCAGCGCAGCGACCACCGCCCCGAGCCGGTACCCATCACTGAGATCCCCGACCCGATCATCCAGTGCGACTTCTGCTCCGCACCAGACGCCGCGTGGATCTACCGATGCGCCAACCAGGTCACCGACGCGCGCCGAGTCACCGCACAGATCGTCGCGGTGGGCGACTACCAGTCTCGGCACCACGCGGCGCGGGTTCGCCGCACCGACACCGAGCACGCCTTCACCCAGGCATGGGGCGAACGCTGGTCGGCCTGCAACGGGTGCGCCGACCTCATCGAGGCCCGCGACCTTTACGGCCTGATCGGCCGTGTGGCCGACGCCATGCCCGCGAAGCTCACCCGAGGCAAACACCTGATGCGGACCCGGGGCCAGCTCCACGACAGGTACTCCGCCGTATTCGACACCCTCGCCCCCGGCCGAGGCCGCATCGCGCCCGGCCACCCAATCGGCACCGGTACCCACCCGGCGGGGGAGGCACCATGACCGACAACACGGGGCGCCACGGGTGGCCCGCCCTTACTCACGCGAAGGCCCGCCGCCAGATGGGGCCGGTGTGCGGGACCGATGACGTGCCATTGAGCCGCATCACCGAGGACCCCCACCTTGTCACCTGCCCCGACTGCGAAGGTCTGGCCGACATCGACGCGCTCCCCGACGATGCCACCGCAGGTGACCCCCGCGTCATCGAGCTGCTGCGGGAGGCGAAGGGCGGCGCGTGCCGCAAGATCGACGGGGTGCTGGTGGACGCGACCACCGCCGCCGCGATCCTGACCGTGTACGACGCCATCAAACCCGCCACCCGCGCGAAACTGGCCGCGCTGCGCATCGACCGCATGGCGCAAGTGGCATGGAAGGTGCTGCGCCCATCGAGGTAACCGGGTGGGTCGGTGGCCGGCGGGCACACCCGAGGGTGCGTGCAATTCCCGACCGGCCACCTCGCCCACTCCGGGCCGCCTGCGGACACACGGCCGCTTCTACCCGAGCCAGGGCGTGCCGCCGATCCTACGGCGAGCCGTAGCCGCCTCGACGGCACGGCGCCGGCAGAGAGCCCCCGCCGGAGGGAGGATGGGGACGTGGCACGACGCATGATCGGCGGACGGATCGCCCTCGACCGGGCCGAAGTCGCCGCCTTCACCGACGCGGCCTACTCCACGGTCAACCACTGGGACCGCCACCGCGCCCGGTTCGGTTTCCCCGAAGGCTTCCAGCACGACGGCCGCGAGTGGTTCTGGCTCGACGACATCGAGGCATTCCACACCGCGCACCAGGCCGCGAAACGCGCCGAGCTGACGAAGGTCGACCGCCGCGGCGACTCCGAAGACCTCATCGGCTCGGGCGCGGCGGCGAGGGTCCTCGGATACGGCTCGTATCGCAACCTGCCCGACACCCTGTATGACCACCCTGACCGAGTTGAGGTGCTGCCGGACGGGCGGGTGCGCCGTCTGTGGTTCCGGCGCACCGTGTGGGCCGTGGCCGACGCCCGTACGGGCCGGCAGTCCACCGGCCGCGCCCCCGGCACCACCGGTGCCCGCAAGCCGCACCCGTACGCGGACGACCTCCGGCTTCGGGCCGCCCTGGAGTTGCTCAACGAGGCGGACGCCGCCGGGCGGGCCCGGCGTGGACTCGGGGTGGAGTTGGCGCGGAGGCTCAGCATTCGGCAGCGGACTGCGCAGCGGTTGCTGTCGGAGGCGCGCGGCGCGGCCGAACGCCGCCGATAACGTGCCACTCATCGACCAGCCGCCGATAACGGCTGAGCTTTCGTCGGCGGTCTCTCCTATCGTTGCCGTGTGGTCCTCCAGATTGACACCTCCGCACCGCTGCTGCGTCCGAGCCAGCTCACCGCCCTCGTCCGGGCCGTGAGGGCGCCGATCCTCACGACGAGCATCGGTGGATCGAGTGGAAGTCGACCCTCGACCTGACTACGACGGCCGGGCTGGCTCATATCGTCAAGCACATCATCGGACTGGCCAACCGTCAGCCGGCCGCCGCCGCTCAGCGGGCTGGCGGATTCGGCTACCTCCTTGTTGGCGTGGAGCCCGGCGCGATCAAGGGTGTAGCGACGGTCGACCTGGAGACCCTGATCGGTCGGGTGCGCCCCCACGTCGGCGACGTGGTGCAGTGGACACCGGAGCACGTCACGGTCGACGGGAGACAGGTACTCGTCGTGATCGTCGACCCGCCGAAGGCCGGCGACCCCATCCACTGCCTCCGTAAGCAGATCGATAAATTCCAACCCGCCACCGTCTTCGTCCGGCACGCCGGCCGCACCGACCCAGCCAACCCCGGCGATCTCGACCTGCTTCAGGCTCGGTTGCTCGAACGTACTCAGAGGCTGCAGATGACCGTCGCGGCGACCCCGTCGACCATTGAGGAGTCGCCCGACATTCACGACGCGGTGAACCAGTGGGTGGAACAGCGCCGCCCAGTTCTCCTTGCCGCGCGCCACCAGTCCGCTCGGCAGCCCAGCGTAGGCATGGTGGGCGTGCACACCGGGTTCCTAGGACCGGTCCGAGACACCCGTACCGAGGAGCAGTACGCCGAAGAAGTCGAAGAATTCCTTGACGGGGCACAGGAAGTTCTTCAAGGTCGTGGATTTTGGGACCTGTTCCGACACAAGCCAGCCTCATTGACCTTGACCGTGACCAACCCGACCGACGTTGGCTACACCGCCATTCGGCTTGTCGTCGATGTCCCTGGTCAGGTGAATGGCTACCCCGAGGAACTGGTGGAGGCCCTGGATGGCGACCGTCCTGGCGCCCCGCGTCCCCCAAAGCCACTCGGCACGCCCTTTGTTCGCAATCTCGTCCCACACCTCTCGGCATACAACTTCGCGGCGCACATCCCCGCACCCGTATATCCCGGCCCAGGTCCCTCGTACACCGTGCGAGACAGCGGCTCGGTCACGATCGAGTACGACGACTTCGAGTTGCGTGCCGAAGAATCCGTGAACCTGGAACCGGTGCCACTGTTCGTACTGGAAGAACCGGACGCCACACTGACCGCAACATGGTCCGCAACTGCCGCCGAAGTCCGTGGACGGCTCACCGGTGAGTTCACCATCACGGTCGATCCCAGCACCCTTGACTTGGAGAATCTTGACGACGACCACGAGGTCGAGGAGTGATCGTCGCTCTAACACGGCTAGGGCGTAACTCTGCGATTTGAGATGGCGCGCCGCCGGTCCTTTTCGCCGGCGGCGCTCGGCTCGCTGTCACTCTTCGTCATCGGCCCGCGCGGTATACCGGCGCCTTCGGTACCTCGATGAGGTAGCTCAGCGCGCCGTTGGTCCGTGCCTCGGCTGGCGACGGTGCGATGCAGCCGGCCGTACGTCGGCATCGACCTCGATCGTACGGAGGCTGGGGCGCTCTCTCGATCATGCGTCGTCCCTCCTAGCCGCGTTCGGCGCGGTGTCCGTTCGGGTGGCTGTGCCTATGCCCACTCTGACCTCGACGGGTGGATCACGCCCTACCGGGCGTAACCAGGGGGCCTCGGTGTCGTGTTGATTGAACAGCTCGGCATCACTTAACGCACCGCGCACCGGTTGCTCGCCAGTGCCTACAAGCGACCGCTGCCAATCCTGCTGCCCCAGCATCTGACCAAGACGACAACTAGCCCATATTAGAGGAAGGTGCACTTGTGGCGCGAGATCGAGGGGTGTCGTGACAGGTTCGCGTCGCACTCCAGACCTAGAGTCAGGTGCGTTCGTAGTCGGCGCGCCACAACGAGTCAGCATCGGCGTGGCGCCAACACGCCACGTCCGAGGGGTGCGCTACAGGTGTTCGACGAAGCAACAACCGCGATCATCACCGGAGCGACCGGCAACATCGTTGCTTACATGCTTAACGGCCACGCGGATGCCTTGCGTGCTTGGGTGTCGAGGATCTTCCGTACCGGAAGGGAAGCCCGGCACTCGCTGCCCCTTCGAGCATTGGAGGAGGACAGTGCCGCCTTGGCGCTGGGGACCGCAACTGAATCGGACATCAGGGCGCGGTGGAGCGTACTGCTCACATCTCTCCTTGCCGCTCATCCCGAGTTGCGCGCCGAAGTCAACGCTCTCGCGACTACCCCAGTCCCGGCGAGTGTGGTCAACCTTGGTTCACAGAACAACTACGGCTCGGGGCCGTTTATCGCCGGACACAACTTCGGAAGTATTAGCTCGGCTCCAGGGCGGAAAGTCGAGTGACGGTATCCTTCCCTGAACACAATCCTCCGGTACAACAAAGCAACTTTGGCCCCGGGCCGTTCGTTGCTGGCCACAACTTCGGCAACATCGAGATGGTGGACGACAGAACTAGGGCCGCCCTCGCTAAGATCTCCAACGATTTGCCGCCGGTTGGTGCACTGCTTAGTAAGGCCCTTGATGAAGGCTTGATACCGCCAGAGACGGTGCGTACCTTGGCGGGCGTAGCGCAGAATCTCAACGCGGATACCGCCCACTGGATCCACGAGGGTGGCCGAGGTATCAATGAGGACACCGCCTCCTGGATCTGGCAAGGTGGCCAAGGCATCAATGAGGACACCGCCTCCTGGATCGCACAGGCGGCACGAAACATCAACCCAGAAGTAGCGAGCAGCCTTACCCACACCGCTGGTGAACTGAAGGAGGTCGCCGATAGGTTTGAGGACGTACTCCGGCAAATAAGCTCCACCTCCGGCGCCCTTCGCGCATCAAAGACCCACGCAAGTCAGTGGAGTCAAACTGCGACAGCGATGCAGCGGGCAGCAGGCGAATTGGCAATGGCAAGGCAGGTCGAGGCAAATCTCCGAGATAAGTATTCGGCCAAGTGGTTCGGGTACGGAGCTATCGCGGGGTTCGTCGCTGCAATAGTGCTCGCTGTCCTAGTAATCGTAATCATGGTCAACGCCACCTAAGCGACAACTTTGGTCGGACCCCGCACTCAATCGGCACGACATGTCGCCGGGTCAGCGCTCGGACCCGGCGACATGTCCATCCTGCGAGCTGGCTCAGTCCTCGTCGTCGTCTGCGTCAGTCCGAGGCGTCGGAACCTCGATCAGGTAGCGCAGCGCGCCGTTGATGTCGGTCTCTCGGCTGTCGGCGGTGCGCTTCAGCACGTCGTAGACGTCGTCAGCGACCTCGATCGTGCGGAGGCCGGGCGTTGTGGCGGTCATGTGTAATCCCTTCTGGCAGCGTTCGGCGTGGTGCCCGTTCGGGCAGCCGTGCCTATCCACGCTGACCTCGACGGTGCGATCAAGACCGCCGCTGGCCCCAGGCCAGGGTTACGACTCAGGGCTCCGTTCGAGGGTGGAGCGTCGTCGCTCGTTTGGTGTGTGTCACTGCGGGGCGTCGCCTGGAATGGCGGCGTCGGCGGCGCGGAGCAGGGCGGCGGTGAGGCCGCGAGCGTGCTCCGGGTTAAGGCTTAGTTGTAGGTCCGTCCTCCGCCGGAACACTGAACTCGACGTAGAGGCGTTCCAGGTCGGCGGGATCGGTGCCGATCCAACTCGGGCCATGTCCCCAAACGCCACACTCACCTTTGCCTCAACGAGGCAAGCCCGGTCGTAAACGTGCACCCTGTCCGCCACGCCTCGGTGCAGGAGTGCCCCAGGTGAGAAAGGGTCGGCGTCGTCGTGGCGGCACTCCGTGCACCAGGGCGGTAGTGCTGCGGGTGCGGTGGCCGGGCGGCGTTGGCCGCTCGGCCAGGCTCGTTCAGCTGCGGCTTCGTCGCGCGTCTGATCATGTTCGGTGCACTGGCGACGGCACGTTATACCGATGCGGTGAAGCGGGAGCCGTTGACCGAATGCGCCTCCTGGCGCAGCGTGGCGAGAAGTTCCGACACGGCGCTGTTGCGGATCGAGTGGCCGTTTTGGCGTATGCGACGTGCGAGGGCATCTCGGTTGACGGTCTGGCCTTCGCGGATCAGCTCGTCGCGGGCTGCGCGGGCGGCGGGCAGCAGCGGTACGAGATCCGGGGCAAGGTCCACACCAGCATCGTGTGCGTCGTCGGACGAGTCGTCGTCGTGAGATTCCGTGTCGAGGTCATGGCCAGTCTCGTTGACATTTGATTTGTGGTCGCCTTCCGGGTGTTCGGCGGTGTCAGGAGCCTCACCGAGACGCGACCTGTCGACATCGACGTCGACGGTAGGGCGCTCGGGCAGCGGTCTCCGATCGGGTGGCGAGAGTTCGCTGGTACCAGTCGGGGGCTCGACAGGTGCCGCTGCGGCGCGCTCGGCCGGTGCCGGTGCCGCTGGTGCCTCGGCTAGCACGGCGTGCGGTTGGTTTTCGCCTTCGCGGCGGTGGGCGGCGAGTTCCACGAGTGAGACCGATGCGACGATGATCAGCCCGTCCACCGAGAGCGGTAGGAGGTAGGGCACGGTGCCGGTCTCGCCGTATCGGGCGACGACTCCGACCATGTGGTGATAGCTGATCCACGCGGCGATGGCGGCGATAGCCGAGGCGGCGACGATTCGGATGACGCCGAGTAAACGCCGGTAGACGGGTACCCGGGTGACCAGCTCGACGGTGATCAGCAAGGCCAGAGGTGGCCACGCCGCGATGGCCTGGGAGATCGGGTTCGCTTGTGCGTGCAGGATGTTCGCGGTGACCGAGGCGGCCACGCCGAGGGCCAGCGTCGCCCGCACGGACCATTGCATCCGCTGGAGCTGGCTGTCGTTCATGGCCGTCCTCCACTGGCAGGGGCGACGGGTCGGAGTTGGCGTTCGGCGACGCGCCGTGTGGCCTGGGACGGATCGGCGTCGCCGAGGTCGGCGAGGCGTTCCTCCAATCGGCGCAGGGTGCGCCGCACGGCATCGGGTCGCTGCTGCCGGCCGTGGATACGCATGATCCGCTGGCATAGCTCCTCGTTGACCGGGTCCAGGTCGGCGGCGCGTTCGAGGGCGGCGATGGCCTGGTCGGGGTGGTCGGGTTCGAGGATTTCGGCGATGCGGGCGTAGGCGGTGAGGATTTGGTGGCGGTAGCTGGTGGCGTAGTCGGTGGCCCAGGTGTGGTCGTGGCCTTCGGCGAAGTCGCCCCCGTACAGCTCGGCCGCCCGGCGTAGCGCGGTAAGCATCGTCGCGTCGTCGTCGGTGGTGGTGGCCTGGTCGATGGCGGTGAGCATCTGCCAGAGGTCCACGGTGACGGCCTCGGGGTCGAGGTGGTATCGGCTGGTGGCGGGGTCGTAGACGATGAACATTGGGTCCTCGTGGCCGGTGGCGGCGCGCAGCACCCGCCGGGCGGTGGTGATGTCGGTTCGGACGCGTTTGACGGCGGCGGCCGGGTCGGCGTTGGGGTGCAGGTCGGCGGCGAGCTGGTCGAGGGTGCGGCCGGCGGGGTGGGCGGCGAGGACGGCGAGCGCGGTGTAGGAGCCGCTGCGCATTCCGGTGGCGATCGGCCCGGCGTCGGTGGCGACGGTGACCGGGCCGAGTACCCGGAGGCGGACCAAGGCCGCCGCGTCGTCGGGTTGGACCGGTACCACCTCGTTCGTCTCGACGGTCGCCGCGGCCGGCGAGATCTCGGCGGGCGGGTCGTCGACGTCAGCGCCGGCCTCGGGGCGGGCTATCGCGTCGGTGAGCATCGAGAGGATGGCGGCGAGGTCATCCGCGCCGAGGGTGGATAGCCGGGTCACCGGATGCGGTTCGTCGCCGGTGGCGGTGCCCTCGGGGCTGATCTCGACGGTGGGGATGCCATCGTGCGAACCGAGGATGACGGGGTGCAGGTCCAGGGCGGCGCGGTGGGTGGCGACGGCCTGGAGGCGGGCGGCGTGCCGGGGTCGGGACTCGATGAGCAGTACGTACGGCGGTTGCGTCTCGGCGTGGTCGGTGCGGGCGTTGAGGTCGGTGATCGTCTTGGCGTGGAAGGTGTCCAGCAGCCGGCGACGGCCGATCATTTCCTCCTCGGCGTGGGTGACCGCCGCGGCGGTGTCGGCGAGCACGACGAGGCGTTCTCCGTCGTAGGCGGTGCCGTCGGGGTCCAGCCCTATCAGCGGGGCACCTGGGGGCAGAAGTCGGGCGAGGAGGTCTGCCGTGGTGACGACTATCGGGCGGGCGGTGGCGCTGTCGGTGACGCCGGTGGTCAGGACGGCGGCGAGGACGGCGCGCGCTGCCGGGATGGCGTTGGCTCCCGTCAGGGCGAGGCCGGGACCGGGCAGGTGGAACAGGTTCACCTCGTTGCCCTCAAGGTCGACGCCGACAGGAGCCGGCACGGGATGGCTGGCACGGCGGTGGTCATCAACGGCGGTGCTGAGGTCGCGGCTGCCGATGGTCTCGACGTCAACGAGCCACGGCGGAGCCGGGGTGGGTTGCGGCCCAGGGCTAATGGGTGCCGGGAAGATCAGCCGGGCGTGGCGGCGTCGGTGGAGACGGAGCAGGGCTGCTACTGCGGCGATGGCGGCGGCCAAGCCGAGGCTGATCCAGCCCTGCGTCGGCAGTGCGACCCCAGCCTCGTCGCCTGGTTGATCGGATGGCGATTTGGAGGCGGACGCCGCACCGTCGGCCGGGACGCTCGGCGTGGCCGGCGCGGGGGTGGGCGGCCTCGGCGTGCTCGTTGTCTTGTTGTCGGGGGCCGGTATGGCGCTGGCTGGCGGTGCCGACGGCGGCGCGGTGGGCGCGGTGTCGGTTGTCCCGGGTGCCGCGACGTCAGGGCTGCCAGGGGTGGGATCAGGTGGGGCAGGTGCTGGTGTGGTTTCACGGGCGGGGAGCGCGAGTGTCCACCCGACGTGGATCTCGTCGGGGTCGGTGAGGGCGTAGCCGTTTGCCTGTTTGTGCCCCCGGTTGAGGGTGTATATCTCTTGCCAGCGTTTTGGGTCACCGAGATGCTTCGCGGCGAGATCCCACAGGGTGTCTGCGGCGACGACTCGGCACGTCCCACCCGGGGTGGAACGAGCCATGTTGGCACCTGCATCCTGGCGAAGGGCCGGCGGCGCGGCGGATCGGACGGAGACGGTTAGGGCCGGCAGCGTTCCCAGAGTTTCCCCGTGTGGCAATCGTGATGCGGGAGCCGGCGGGGCACCCAGGGCGTCGGGAGTAGGTCGCCCCTCGCCTACAGACGATGGGGCGTCTGGTGACGGCTCGGCGTCCATCGCGGTGGTGCTGTCGGCGGCAGCGGGCAAAGCGGCCATCGTGGTGACGGCAGTGCTGCCCAGCAGAACCGCCGTGAGCGTTTGCAGTGGTCGGGGTAAGTGCAGCACGACGTGCCACCGCAGGCGATCGGCGAGGTACTGGTGGATGTGCTCCGCGATAGCAACGGCAAGGAGCAGCCACAGCAGCCAGGCCCCGAGTTGCCCTAGCAAGGCGAGGAAATCGCCGCTCAGTGGCTGGCTCAGCCACACGCGCAACTGGTCCGCCGTCACCATCCCGGGGCTGATCCAGCCGGCCCGGTAGATCAGCACCGGCGGTGCCAGTGCGAGCACGAAGGTACCGGCGCGTACGAGCAATGCTGAGGTTCGTCTCGCCATGGCATGTCTCCCTCCCGAGGTGCGCAAGGGGTCGGTGAGACAGACCGTAGGAGCTGGATGGGCTGCTGATACCGATGCCGGTGCTAACAGCACCTCACACGGCCTTACACGGCCTTACATCCGCAGGTCACGGCCTTGCCGTACCTCCGTGCCTCGCGACGTGGGCGAGTGAGGCGACGATGCGGATTCGTTGCCGCTTCCTCCTCTCTTCACAAACACGCTCTTCGATGGCCATGATCGCTGTAGACGATTGCCGTCTACCCGATGTCGAGGAGGCCGCTATGCGGATACGACTCTCTGCCCGCTTCCCCCGCGCTATGCATACCGTCGCGGTTGCCGCCGCCGTAGTCGTCGCGAGCGCTGGCTTCGTTGGCGTCAGCGCGCGGCCGGTGTCCGCCATGCCGCCGGGCATCCCGTCGAAGGCGACAGCGCAATCGCAGCTCAACGCGTTGACCGTGGCCACAGAGGGCTCGACCAGCGGCTACTCCCGGGACCTGTTCCCGCACTGGATCACCATCAGCGGTAGCTGCAACACCCGGGAGCAGGTCCTCAAACGCGACGGCACCTCCGTTGTCGTCGACAGCTCCTGCGCGGCCACCTCAGGGCGTTGGTACAGCCCGTACGACGGAGCGACCTGGACGGCTGCCTCCGACGTTGACATCGACCACGTCGTCCCCCTCGCAGAGGCGTGGCGCTCCGGCGCGAACTCCTGGACCACCAGCCGCCGGCAGAGCTTCGCCAACGACCTGAGCCGCCCGCAGTTGATCGCGGTCACGGACAACGTTAACCAGTCCAAGGGCGACCAAGACCCCTCCACGTGGCAGCCGCCCCTGTCGTCGTACCGGTGCACGTACAGCAAGATGTGGATCGCGGTGAAGTACAACTGGGGCCTGAGGCTGCAATCGTCGGAAAAGTCGGCGCTACAGGCCGTGCTCAACACCTGCAGCTCTTGACCACAACATCGGCCAGCGGCGGCATCGCACAGGATGCTGCCGCTGTCCGGATGCGTTGTCAGGCTCGTCCGCCAGGCAGCGATTAGGGCCTGTTTCATAAGAACTGGCCGGCCTGCGGCGGGCCCGAACGACGACCGGCGGCGTTGCGGTTTCGCCCGGATACAACACCGGTATCCGGACGAAACCGCGCCTTGCCGGATCGCCGCCCGAACTCCGCCTCGGCTCGACCGCCCTTATGAAACAGGCCCTAGTCGCCGAGCGCGCGGAGGGTACGGGAGCAGAAGGTCGTCAACTCAAGTCAGCGTTGTTCAAGGCTTGTAGAGGGCCATGAGCTGGGCATCGGCTGCTCCCGATGGGTTTAGGTTGACTCGTTATGTCAGGCCCGGCGGGGCCCATTCCGGGCCGCGGTGACGCCGCTCAATTGGCGAAGTGAAGGGAGTTGCCGAGGGGTGGGGCGCGTCCGCCTGCCTGTGGAAGGTGACCGTCAGCTACGGCGAGTTAGCGGTTTGAGTCCCGTACGCCGCCGGTCACTCACGGCGTGACCAATAACGGGAACCCGGCGCGCAGAGGTAAAGCGTTCACCCGAACGACGGGGCGGGGTGCCAGGGAGACAATCGCTGGATGCCGGATTCGAGTGCGGCCCTGGGGCGCCTGGTTGCCCACGCGAACAGTGCCAGCGATCTGCTGGCCTTTTTGTTCGAGCGGGACCCGAACCCGCTGATTACGCTGCTCGGCCTTGATGTTGATGTCTACCGGTGTCGACGTGAGGGTAGGACGCCGGCAGGGCGTCTCGATGTCGTGGTGTACCGCGTGTCAGACGACCTGCCCGTGGCGGTGTTGGAGTTGAAGGGTGCGTCGAGCGAGCACGGCGATCAGCTCGACCGATACCAAGCCTGGGCGGCAAGGTTCGACCCGGTACCGCTGCTGTTCTACTGCACGCTCGACGGGGACGATGACATCTCACGACCTCCGTGGCGACGAATCGGGCTCGTCGCGCTGTTCGAAGCTTGGAACAGTGCGGGTGATCCGCACGCCGCGTGGCTCTCGCGCGAGATCGCGAAGGTCCTGCGCGGCTGGGACGAAGAGGCGGACGGGGTCATTGGCGCGGCCACCGGCTGGTACGTGCCAGACCTGATCAGCCGCCGGACAGCGCGCGCCGTCAACGACGCGCTGCGTCGTGCCCATCCGGACGACGGAGAGGCCGAAGCCTTACGCACCAATGTCGGCAACCCGATGCTGATGGCGTGGCGACGGCATCCCCGTGGTTCGCGCCATGCATGGATTGCTGTGGACGTTCGTAGCCAAGGGCGTGGTGTGCCGGCCCGGCCCTGGCTCATACGGCCGTGTGTCGATGCGTATGCATCGGACCGGTCCGAGCGGGAGGTGCTGCTTGAGGCGCACGATCTTGCCGTCGGGCTGTGGCCGGCGATGGTGCTGCCCTCGGTTCGGGACGCGCTTACCCGGTCCGGCCGTTCCGACTTGGCCGACGCGCTCAGGGCCGGGCGCCATGATGGTCTCCGACATCGTGCCGAGTCCACGACACTGGCGCAATGGCGAGCTCAGCTCGAATCGGATGCTTCGCCGTCAGGAAACCATCCGGTCTTCCGCCAGGATCGCGGGCGGCGCCTAGCCACCCAGCTCGAACTCATGGTCACCGGCATCAACCGTACGGATCTAGCCGATCTCATTTTGGTTGTGCTCGACCACCTAGCTGAACACGCACGTCGATCGTAGGCGCTGAGGAGGCCGATCGAACTCATCGGCAGTCCGGGACTCTGCGGCCAAAGCCCGGTGAGCCGTGATGATCCGGCCTTGCCCCGTTGATACTGCTGGCGGGTACTGCCTCGCAACCGCCCGCCGGTTCGTGCTGGTGACGCCTCGTACCCATCGCAATGATCGTCGGCCGGAGCAAACATTATCGGCGGCATGAGCGGGCGCCAGGCCGCCCCTCACCGTGTATGTCGGGTCACATGACGACGCGGCACTCGGGGCAGTTCACGCTACTCTCGTCCGTGCTTGCCCCGTCGCTACTGTTGTCCGTGTCTTCGCCGCAGCCGGTCCTGTCCCGTCGCGATCCAAGGATTAGCAGGTGAACGACCACGGCCTCGTCGAGGTCGCCATCGTCATCCCCGGCGAAGTGGCCGTGCGGGTCGATTTCGTCGGCGTCGGCCTCTTCGCCGCAGATGGAGCAGGACTCGCTTGCCATAGGTGTCGCCCGATCTCGTTCGGAACTTGCTGATGTCCGGGGTCGCAATGGTCCCACCTTTGAGCCAAACGACGGTTACCGCCCTGGGCGGTGCACCGACGGCGAGGCGTTCGGCACGCTACCCGAGGCCGCGACCTCCCTATATAGGAACGCCTAAATCGATGACCCGCGAACCTCTGGGATCCTAGGCAAAGTACGCGCTTACTCATCGGCAGAGTCGCTCGCTTTGGTCCGTCGCTCGCTGCTATGTACCGGAGCCATGTAGACGGCGAGGATGTAGTTGGGGTGCCGGTCGAGCTTCTTGCGTGACCGGTCGTAGCCCATGGTGGTCTTGGAATCGGCGTGGCGAGCGGCGATCTAGACGTCGCAAAGACTGGCGCCGGCACCCGGCATGGCGCGGCGCGTCAGGGCGGTCAGCTGTCTCGACGATCGAGGAGCGCTTCCAGTTCCTCGATCGTGATCAAGCCATCTTTGATCGCGCGGACGGTCAGCTCGGACTTCGTGGAGGCACGCCGGCCGACGTAGTCGTATTTGACCCGGACGCGGGTGATGAATTCGTCGACGGTGCTCTCTGTAACGAACATCTTGCGGGCGACCTCGGCTTTCGAGTCCAGCTGCAACCAGAGCAACAAGGCCTCCTTTTCCCGCTCGGACAAGCGGGGCTGTTTGGGGTCGACCAGAATCGCGCCGCCTAGCTTCGGCGTGGTGTAGGTCTCGCCGATCGCGGCCGCCCGCACGGCCCGAATCAGGTGGTCCTTCTCCTCGCTCTTGGCGATGTATGCCAGGGCGCCTCGGTCGATGCACTGCACCGCTGTCTCCTCGCCCTCGTACATCGTGTACACCACCACATGCCGCCTCGACTCGACGAGCCGGGTGATCGTGTCGAACTGGTTCTTGCCCTCGACGAGGAGATCGAGGATCACCACGTCGGCGCTGCGGCCGGGGCCGGTCCAGGCCAGGGCTACCTGGCCACCCGCCTCGACCAGATCGATCGGGGGGTCGGCCTCCGCGCACCACTTCCGGATGCCCTCACGCATCCCCGCGTGGTCCTCGATCAGTACAGCGGTCGTCAACCGGTCGCCCATTGCGCTTCCACCCAGGTCGTGTCGTCATCCGAGGTGGCAGTGACCTGCACCGCCGGATGCGTGGCCGGGAACGATCCCATGATGCTGCAGTCGGCCCGGACGCTGACGGACAGAACACCGCCGATGCAAATTACGACGATCCGGGCCTCGGACCACGCCGCGGTGATGGCCGGGAGCACGGCGTCGGTGAGCGACCGGCGGATTTCCGACGGCGGGTCCGGCCAGCTGCCAACCGTGAGCAGGTCGACCTTCACCCCTCGGCGCGTGGCGACGTCGGATGCCTGCTCCAGGAGGTGCTTGAGCGGCTCGGCGGCGGTATCGGCTTCGGCGAAGAGCCGGCGCATGCGTGCGGCTTCGATCAAACACTCCTGTCTGACCTGCTGATCCGCGGGATCCAGCGTGCCGTTGGCTAGCCCTTGCAGCAGGCGGCCCGCGGATTCGTCCAGCGCGGCGAGGCGCGCCTGTCGGTTTCTGTGGATGCGCCTTAAGCTCTCCTCGGCCGTACGCCTCTCCTCCGTCTCATAGGCGGCCCGGGCCGCTGCCTGGGCCACCCCGCGCAGCGCGACCGCAGCTATTCCGCTGGCAAGCGGATACCCGATGGTGCCCAGCGAGCCAGCGGCGAAGTTGAGTAGGACGTCGCGGGTACCGGCTCCGGGCAGCAGGATCGCGGCGAGCGTCACCGCCTCGTGCATGCCGAGGAAGGCCGCCAGGTAGCCGAGCGGCCGGTCCAGCAGCAGGATCACACCCATCCAGCCGAGCGCGCCGAAAATCCAGTCCGCCGAGGTGACCGCGGCGCCGGAGGCCAAAAAGGCGCGAGCCAGCACGTCGGCCGCGAGGACCACGGCGAGCGCCGGCCACCGCCAGCGAGACCAGCTGCGACGCCGGGCGGCAAGTATTGCCTCGGTGACGACAATGGCGCTCAAGACGGCGTACGCGATGATCTGCGGCCATAGCGGGTGGTAGCGATCGAGGTTGCGCGCAAAACTCAGCGGCAAGATCAAGATGACCGCGGCGATGGTAACCACCGCGATCCGCAGGCCGTGTTGCAGCCGCCGTGTGATCTCCGCTAGGTGTCCTTGCTCAGGCATGGGTCCACCGCAGACGAACGGTGGTGCCGCGCTGGGGATCCGACTCGATGGCGGCGCACCCGCCGATCTCGGCCATCCGGCCGCGAATCGACTCCCGGACACCGCGCCGGGTCGCGGGTATTCGCTCCGGATCGAAACCGTGGCCCTCGTCTCGGATCTCGACGATCACGATGCCCCCGTCCTCAGCGACGTGCACCTCGGCCGACCCCGCACCGGAATGCCGTCTGACGTTGGTCAGCGCCTCGATCGTCGCGTTGGTCATGGCTCGCGCAGCGTTCGTCGGCACAATCAGCTGCTCAGCCCCGGTGCGGGTGACCGGAAGCCGCGCTTCGTCACAGGCAACTGCGAGTAGGCCGCACAGATCGGTCCGGGCCGGCGGCCGTTCGTTGGCCGGCCGGCGCAGCACCGCCAGATCACGTTCCGCTTGCTCGCGGATCCTGGTATCGGCCAAACCCAGGCCGACCATCAACAGTGTCGTCGCCGGGTGATCGTGCAGGTCTCGGTTGGAGGCCTGCTCGTCGGCGAGTTCCAGCGCGGCGATCCGGCTCTGCCGCCGGGCGGTCTCCGCCTCGGCGATCGTCTGGTCGGCCAGCTCGCCGCCCCGGTGGACCAGCGTCCAAAGCAACCGGGCCAGGCCTGTGACGAACACTGCCCAGCACGCCGTTATCACGCCGTCGATCACCGAACCCTCGGGGCGCCCGGTCGCCGTCCCGACGACCATGCCAATGATGACGACGAGGCCGGCGAGACTGCCGGACATCCGCCCTTCGTAATACTGATACGCGACGCAGGCGAAAGTGCAGAACGGCACAATCCATGACTTTCCGCTGCTTAACCAGCCTGCCGAAACAAGCCAGCTCGTGGCAAGAGCCAGCGCCGCCAGCGCGCATGCATCCACTGCGGTGACCCAGCGCGGCGGGTTGCGGAAGACCTGGCGGGCGTAGAAGACGCTCCAGCCCGCGAGCACCAGCGAGGCGGCGGCGCAGGCATACCGCATCCGCGGCGAATCAGCGGCGGCTATCGCGACCACTGCGGTGATCGGTAGCGTGACTACTCTGATCACGGCGGCGTAACGGCGGCCAGCTGCACGAAGGCTCTCGACCGCGTCACCGGAGTGGGCGAGTAGCGCGGTTTCTGGAACCCGATCATGTCGGACGTGCGGCATCAGAACCCACCCGTCGTCAGCAACGTGTGCGGGCCAACAGTATCGGCGCAGTTCACACCATTGTGTGGGGTGAACACAGGACGCCGGACAACCACCGCAGCGATCACAATCGACTCGGCGGCCCGCGAGGGGGTGAGGCCGCCCGGCTCCCCGAGCGCACCGTCGCGTCAGGAGCCGTCGAATGACCGCTGGAGGGAACGATCTCATGAACGACAGATCTTGGCGGGCCACAGCGGCCCGCCGTAGGGAACCGCACGGTACGACGCGTCTCGCCAGGCGTCGGCTGGCCACCGTGTTGACCGCAGGCACTCTGGCGTTGGCCGTTGTGCCCGCCGCCTCCGCCGAGGCCGTCACCGCCGCTCAGCATGACGAGCAGATTCGCTATGCCAAGGAGACGATGCTGCTCAGCAACCGGCAGTTCGCCGAGCGCAAGGCGAACTTTGTCGCTGCGGACTGCGGGACGCTGGACAACATGGACAAGTGCCGTAAGCCGGTGCCGTACAACCAGTTCGACTGGGACACCGACAGCTGCAGCTGGCCCACGCCGGAGAGCTGGCGCAAGCTGTTCCACCCGGCCTGCCAGCAACACGACTTCGGCTACCGCAACTATGGCAAGAGCCTGACGCTCGGGCGGCACGAGGACACCCGCCGATGGATCGACGACCGGTTTCGCGTGGAGATGAAGTCGATCTGCAACTACCGCTTCAGCGACTGGACGCAGTACGCGAACTTGCAGGCCTGTTTCAAGGAGGCTGATGGCATGTACGCGGTCGTCCGGAACCTAAGCGACTGGAGCAGGCCGCTTGCCCGGCCCGTCGCACAGCAGACGCCGGCCGCGCCAGCCGCGCCGGCCACGTTCGCGGAGACCACCGGCAGTGTGACTCATACATGGACGAATCGGCAGAACGCGGGCGGCTCTGTCGGACCAGTGATTTCGGCCGGAACCACGGTGCAGGTCGCCTGCCGTGCCGATGGCTTCCGGGTCGCCAACGGCAACACGGCCTGGTACCGCATCACGTCGAGTCCGTGGAACAACACCTACTGGGCCTCCGCCGACGCCTTTTACAACAACGGAAGCACCTCCGGCAGCCTAAGGGGCACGCCGTACTTCGACAACAACGTCCCGGTCTGCTGACCACCACCGAGCTGCGGAGAACCGAGATATGACCACCCACATCGGCAGCGGCCCGGCGCCATACGGCGGCGGGGACACCCTCGGCACCGTGCTGGGCCTCGCCGGTGTGGTGCTGGCCGTCGCTGTCATGCTGTTCCAGCCCGCGCTGCCCTACGAGATCAACAGCTCACTTGGGATCGCGCTTCTGGTGTGCTCCTCGGCCGCGCTGGTCTGGCTGATCAACCTCGGCGTGCGGTGGCGCCGACAGCAACAGCGCCCCCGGGGGTTCCGGCGTACCACCGCGATCACCGGTGTTCTCGGGGTGCTGTTCATCCTGGCCGCCATGCAGGTCCAGGAAACCGGGGTCCGCACCGCCCACTGCGAGTTCGGCGTGCACGGCGTCGGGCACGGCATGGTGTGGGCCAAGGTCGAACCCCGCGAGCCCGGCAAGAAGTACCAGATCACAGTGTTGTGGGCGGGCTGGACCGGCCGACCGGATCCGGTCGTGCTGAACCAGGCCACGTTTTTCACCTTCCTCAAGCGCGACGTCTACAGCCCGGCCGCCGACGTCATCACCGACCACGACGCGAAGATCACCTGCGGGGACGGGCGCCCGCCGGCCGACGAGGACCAGATCCATCTCGTCGGGGCGGACTGGATCCATGGCAAGGCCGAGCCGGTCGCCCGGCGCTGATCACTACCCGAAGGGTTCGCCTGGCGGCCCACCCGGCGCCAAGCCAGCTGCGAGCGCGGGTGCCACAAGTCAGGGCCGCGAGGGTGCCCGTCCGGGTGTACAGAGCTGATCGGGTGCAAACAGCTGCGAACCACCACGGTGCCCGGATATGGCCGCGTGGTGCGGTCAAACGACGTGTGCTGGGGTCAGAGGTGCCCCCCCAATACCCCTACAGAGGGCTGAGGATCGATGACAAGCCTTGATCACCGTGTAGCGGCGTTAGGCAGCTCAGCATCAAGAGCCACCAACCGACGACGAGCTACCGACCGTAACTGTCGGTAATAGAAGGACCGAGGTTCAGGTGACGTGAGCCGGGCTATTGCCGACTGACGCTGGTTGCGTTCCTGGCCCTGCTGGGGAGGCGATCGGGGGCATCGTCGTCGAGCCCTGCCTCCGACAGGAGGCGCAGGTAGCGGCTCTGCAGTTCGGTGGCCGCTTCGTGGTCACCGTGAGCGGTGAGCGCGCTGCGGGCGCGGGCGTGTAGGTCTGCGTTGTACGGGTCGATGCGGAGGCCCGCCTGCAATACGGCAAGGCCGCGCTGCGGGTCGGGTTCGGCCTCGGCGAGGGCGGCGCAGGCGTCGATGACATACCGACGGGTCGCTTCGCGAACGGGGTCGAGCCATGGCCAGATGCGTCCGGCGGCGACGTCAGCGGGGTAGGCGTCGAGGACGGCGTGCCAGGCAGCGGTGGTGTTGGTGACGGCGGTGGCGGCGTGGTGAATGGCGGCTTGCAGCTGCCACAGGTCGACGTTCAGGTATGCCGGGTTGAGGCGATAGCGGTCGTCGGTGTGTTCGATGACGTGCAGCCCGCTGGCATCACGGATGACAGTGCGGAGTTCGCTGAGGGTGGTGTAGAGCCGTCCGGTGAGAGACCGGCGGGGGACACCGGGCCAAATGGCATCGGCTAGCTGTGAGGTGTTAGCGCCGGTGGGGTGGCTGGTGGCGAGGAAGACGAGGATCTGGAGGGCGGCGCTGCGCCGGATGGTGAGAGGTTCGCCATCGACGAGAAGGGTGGGCTCGCCCAAGACACGTAGACGAAGCCGCCGAATGGATGCATCGGGCCGGCTGCGGGGCTCGCCTCGGGTCGCCTGCCGCGGCAACCTGGTTTTGGGTGGCACCACGTGCGGCAGGGGAGGGCCTGGAGGCGGTGCCGGGTCGGGGTGGACGATGACGGCGAGCAGGTCAGCCGCCGCCACCTGGTCCAGGACACACAGTCGAGTTCCAGGCTCTTCGGGGCGCAAGGGGTCGTGCAGATGGCCTGTCGGGGCGGCCTGCCAGGTCGGGCCCGCCGGCCATCCGCCCAGCACAACGACCCGGCCACCGGCCGTGGCCGCCATACCAGCGAGGTCTCTGACGTCGTAACCGTCGCACTCCTCCTTCAGCAGGAGGACGATCCTCGGTGAGGGGGCGGACTCGACGAGCCGGGTTACCTCGTGGATGGTCTCCACGGTGGTGAGCCGTGGTAGACGCCGGTCGAGTGCCTGCGCGTCGCCGCCCAGGAGGCTGGTCAGCGTTGCACTGGTGGTGACCAGCGTTGGGGTGCGGAGGTGGTGCCCGGCCAGCAGTGCAGTGATCAGCAGACCTCGGCCGATCGATAGCGTCCCTGGTCCGCTGACGCCCAAACCGCTGACCGGGAGGGCGCCGACAAGTGAGGCGAAGCTGCCCGAAGGCTCCGACGCAACCGACGGGGCGGGAGGGTCGGCGAAGGCTGCCTGCACGGCCGCGACGGTCGGGGGCAGCCCTGCGGCGTCAAGTTCCTCGCGGCGGTGTGGGCCGGGTGGGCGGGGCTGGTAATCGCGGCGGCGGCGTAGCCAGACGAGGGCTGCGGCAGCAGCGACCTGCTCGGCGACCTCATCAGGCAGCCAGCCGCCGGCCAGGTGAATCCCGTCATCGCTCGCTGCCATGTCGTTATGAATGGGGCTACCCCCGTCGGAATCCTCGGGCATCCCTGCCGCAAGCGGAGGCGACGGCTGCGGCGGAGCGATGGTGACCGTGTTGGTGGCGACGCCGAATACTGCGGCTCCCGCCATTCCGCTTGCCGTCGCCTGCAGCGGCGTCGGCAGCGGAAGCCGGCGCAGCCATCCCACGGTCGTCCGCAGACGGGTCAAGACCCGTACGGCGACGGTGTAAGCGAGCAGCAGCCACAGCAGCCACGCTCCGACCGTTAACGCGGCGGTGAGGCTCTGCTCGGTCAAGGGCTGCTGCACCCACGCCCGCACCTGCTCCGTGCTCGGCCACCCGCGTATGGGTGGGCCGATCAGGAGTAGCAGCACCACCGGCGGACCTGTCAGGAGCGCGAGGACGACCAGCAGCGACATCAGCTGGCGCGGCCACCGCACCTCACCCACCCCCGCCCGAGGGCCTGGCACCCGCTGAGCGCTGGGCAGCGACAGGGCTCGTGGTGGCGGGGCGGATGATGCGGGTCCACAGTCGGGCTGCCCACCACATCGCTACGGCCACGGCGTAGCTGACGCCGAGAATGCCGGCGGCCTGCCTGCTGACGATCGCGGCGCTGATGACCGCGACGGGGGCGCCGAGGATGAGGCGGAACATCAGCGGAGTCACCAGCGCCATGACCAGCCCGACGCCGAGGAGAAGCCCACCGACGCGCCCAGAGATGTCGATGAACAACAGCCGGTCGGGCCACCTGTCGGCCGTCAGCGAGTACTGGATCAACCCCATGCCGAGCGCTGCGGTGACGATCGATCCGGTCGGTGCGGCCAGCAGCGCCGACCAGCCGCCGTGCGGGGCACGCCATTGCCGGGCGGCGACCACCGCCATCGCCACGGCCATCACCACGATCGGCGTGATGGGCCATAGGGCCCATTTTAGGAAGGGACCTACGGGTTCGCCGAAGTACTGGCTGGTGACGACCGCGTAGAGGCCGGCGATCGCCGCGCCGAGGCTGACCGCGGCGAGGATGCCGATACTGACCTTCCCGCCCTCGGTGCGGGTACTCGGGGAGGGGCTACGCGCGGCGATCAGGGAACCGAGGACGGTCCCGGCGGCGAGGCAGGCCAGCAGGGCGAACACGGCGGCCATCGTGAACTCGCCCCAGTTCAAACTCACCGAGCGGTAGACGTTCATCAGATTGAACTGCTCGGCGGTCAGGAGAACCTGCCAGATCAGGGCCAGCGACGCGAAGCCCGGCACCGCGATCGCCACGGCCCGTCGCACCGGCGGCACCGGCACCTCCACCAAAACCGCCGCCCCCGCATGCGCGGCGCCAGCGTCCGCAGCACCCCGAGCGGCCACGAGCTGAGGCTCGGGAACAACCGTGGGGGTGATACCCGTGCGCTCGGCGACAACCGCGTCCAGGTGCGGCAGGTGGGCGCTGCCGCCGACGCAATAGATCCCGGCCAGGTCGCCGGGGGAGAGTTCGGCGGCGGCGATGGTCTCCCCGACCAGCTCCGCCACGCGTCGAATTGCTGGCAGAGCGGCTTCGACGAGCATGGTGCTGTTCGCGACGACCGGTGCTTGCCCGGCGAGCGGCACCGTGACGGCAGGGTGCGCGCCCAACGTCTCCTTCGCAGCGCGGACGCTCTGCGTCGTCGCCCAATCGCCCATGCCGTCGCCGGGTGCGTCCCGGCCGCCTGTCAGAGCGGCGGTCAAGGCCAGGTCGACGGCGGTGCCGCCGGCGGCCGGGTCAGCGAGGGTCGAGAGGACCTCAAACCCCGCCGGGCCGCGGCGAAGTACCGTTACCTCCGCGCCCGCGCCGACGTCACAGACCACGATGAACGCCCCGACCGGCAGCTGCAGACCGCTCGCCAATAGGTACTCGGCAACGGCTACCGGCGCCTCGACGAGACGCGGCTGCGCAAGACCCGCCCGATGCGCGGCCTGCCTCATCCAGGTACGCCGACGCGGCCCCCAACCCGCCGGAACCACCAGCCGCACATCCCGCACCGGCCCACCAGCAACCCGCTCGGCCTCGGCCGCGACCGTCCGCAGCGGCGCCGCCGCCAGCACGAGTGCCTCCACCGGCGTCTCGTTGACCGTGACGTCGTCATCGACGGCGCGGCGAGGGCTCGGAATAAATCTGCTCGGCTGATCCACGGCGGCCTGCCACGCCCGCTGTCCCGTCCGCACCTCCCCATCGGGGCCCACGTGCACAGCGCTGGGCAGATACGGCAGCCCGTCGAAAGAGAGCGCAGACGCGCTGCCATCAGCCCAGACCAGAACAGCCACGGTGCTGGCGTCACCACAATCGATCGACAGCCGCGCTTCCCCCGCCTGCATACACACAGTCAAACATGAAGATCTCGTTCACGTCATCTGTTGATCACGCAGAGGTAGCTCGGTGCCGCCCAGCCTGTCCGGTGATGCCGCTACCAGGCGAGCGGTCGTCGCTGGAAGTAGAGTCCCCCGGTCGGGCCGTCTGACGGCAGTGTGGCAAGCCATACGAACGTGTCCGCAGCTTCGTCGGGCGTGGAGTTCGCCTTTCCGTAGGCCAGGCGAGTGTCGACCTTTCCCGGGGACGCCGCGTTCACCAAGATGCCGTCGTCCTTGAGCTCAGCTGCGAGGATGCAGGTTAGTGCGTTCACCCCAGCCTTGGACACTCGGTAGGAGACACTTCCGGTTCCCATCTCGCCGAAGGTGCCCATGTGGCTGGTGACGTTGACGATCCGGCCGTACCCGTTCTTTCTCATCTCAGGGATGGCTGCGGTACAGCAGCGCCAGGTCCCCGTGATGTTGGTGTCCAGGGTGGCTCGCACCTTCTCGATGTCGGCGCTGGCCGCTGCCTGGCCTCGGTCGATGGCGATGCCGGCGTTGTTGACGAGGATGTCTAGCCGGCCGTACTGGTAGCTCACGTCTGCCATGGCACGAGCGACGCTTGCCGGATCGGCGATATCTAGTTGCTGGCCGGATGCGGAGAGTTCATCCGCGAGTAGCTCATCGGCGGCCCGATGTGCGGCTTCCTCGGTGCGGGCGGTGACGACCACGTGGGCGCCGGTCTCGGCTAAGGCGCGGGCGATGGCTTTGCCGAGTCCGCGATTGGAGCCGGTGACAACTGCGACCCTATTGGCCTCGCTCATGTCAGCAGACTACGCACGCGTTCATCCAACGCCCCTGCGGCGGGGTGTCGATGCGCCACGAGGCGACCATGGATGTCCAGCAAGCGGCGATGGTTGCGCACGGATCGGGTGGCGACGACATCTGGAGCAGCCTGGGCAACGAGGCTGCACGCCTGCTCGACATCTCCGAGATTCAGTACGGAATCAGCGCGCCAGATCAGATAGGTTGCGCGGTCCCGGCTGCGCTCGGCCGGTTGGAGTGCGAGGGTCTGCTGAAGCCAGTAGTCACTGGCATGGTGGCGCTGCAGGAGTAGGTAGCAGGCCGCAACCTGGGCGGCGTATTCCGCATGATCAAAGTAGCTGGCCCAGGCTGGGCTTGCTTCATCATCAGCGCGTGACATCTCTGTGTCGGCCTCTGCGAGTCGGCGCTCGCACGCTACCGATTCACCAAGCACTGCGTGTGTACGAGCCAAACGGGTAGTGAGCATCGCTCGCACGCGGGCGGGCGCGTCCTTCGCCCCAGCTCGCGCAGCATCGGCCAAACGGAGGGCCTCGGTGGGGCGTTCCGTGTCGACCCGCTGAAGGCTCATGCACTTCAGGATGTTCGCGCCTGCCGCTCGGTCGGCTGCGGAGTGGGCAGCGTGGAGGGCCGCAAACCAGTAGCGCTCGGCCGCCGCGTGGAATCCTGCATCGAAACTAGCCCAACCAGCGATCCGCCCCAACTCGGCGGCGACAACCAGCAGGCGGTTGCCGGCAACCTCCGAGTAACTGCTGTGGCGCAGGAGATCCGTTACCAGCCGAAGCTCAGCGTCAACCAGTGACCGCACGCTCCCGCCGCCGAGGCTGGCATCCATGCGGCGCAGGGCCGGCAGTCGCTGTTCAAAGCAATCTAGGAGGTCTGTGTCGACGCGGCCTCCCTCAAGCGCTGCGTTGATCTTCGGAGGCTCGGTTGCGAGCCACCGTTCGGCTATCGCAGCGGCTAACCCGGCCTGCATGATCAGAAACCCTCGGCGATCTAGCACTGCTGGTCCTGCAGTGTCGTCAAGCAAGGCGACTGCTCCGTTGACGGTCCAGGGCGCTGACGTGCTGATCGCGGGACCGGTAGGGAGCCAGTGGGGCCACCCGAGCGCCCTAACTGTTTGCCTATCGACGCCGAGTTCGTCGGCCAATGCGACCTGTGAATCCTCATCCGGCACCACGCCCCATCGCTCCCAGCGCCAAGCCTTCTCGCGCCGGGCTGCAGTGTTTAGACGGCGCGCGATGACATCGACGAGATCTTGTTGCGTCCAGCTTCGCTGTTCTCGAACGTAGCTCAACGGATGCACCAAGAGCTGACTCCGTGGCGATGGTGTCCGCGTCATCCTGCCTCCCGATCGTCGCCGTCACTCTAGTCCGATCCGGTCAAAGAAACGTGCTCTCAGCTGCGGAAACTGCTCAGATTCGTCATGAGACAACAGCGAGACAACAAGCTAGGCGTCGATTTGCTCTGGTCGTTCGGCTTTCCTGAACGGGCCAATCCGTTTCGGTGTCGACCGGTCGCTGTCGGTGATTGGACCGCGCAGAACCCAGGTCGCCCGGCTCGGCGGTGAGCAGGGGAGGTCCGCCCTAGAGGCGCTGGCGAGCCTCCTGCATGGAGGAGTCAAGTTGGGGCCGAGAGAGGGGTGGCTTAAAGATGCACCGGAGAAAGTGGTTTGTTCCGGCCGACGATAGGTCGTTCGATCCCGGAGGCAGCAACGTGACGCGGAATAGGGCTATCGAGGCACGGGTAAAGACGTGTGCGGAAGATCCGAAGCCCAGGCGGGTGGTGCTTAGCGTTGGCCGCCCACCCAGGACCAGCCGGCGCGATGGCTGACCTGGGGCTCTCGCTGGCGGTCGCCCTCGCCTCGCATGGCCGAGCCGCCGACCACTTCTGGTCGTTTATGGAGGACCGCAGTGTGCGGCTACTCCCGCACCAGTTCGCGGCGGTGTTCTTCTCGACGCTTGGGCAGTTAGTCGCGGGTCGGGGTGATCCGGCCGGTCGGCGTGCGGCGTTGGCGGTGTTGGGTCGGATGTACCGTCGTTTTGATCTTCAGCCCTATCACGGTACGGCCGTTGCGGCGGCGTTGGTCGATACGGTGCGCCGGTTCGCGGGCGAGGGTTGGGAGCCCGAGCTGGCGGGTCAGTGGGAGGTGGGGTGTCGGCGGGCGCTTCGGCTCGCGGAGCGGGCGGCGGGGGTGTTGGGTGATGGTCCGCATGTGACGTTCGGCGAGGTGGAGGCGTGCGAGGCGGCCTCTGATGGTGTCGCGGTGTTGACTGTTCGGCCCTTGCGGAGGCTTCGGTATTTGCCTGGTCAGGCGATGCCGGTGTGTACGCCTCGGTTGCCGGGGTTGTGGCGGTGGTATTCGCCGGCGAGCGTTCCGCGCCCGGATGGGCGGGTGGAGTTCCACGTTCGTGCCGTGCCGGAGGGTGTGGTTTCGCCTGTTCTGGTCGAGCGGGTCGCGCCGGGGGAGCTGTTGTGGCTGGGGCCGGCTTCCGATGTCGGGTTGTCGCTGGAGGCCGCTGGTGACGCCGATCTGCTGTTGGCGGCTGGGGGTACTGGTCTCGCGCCGTTGCGGGCGTTGGTCGAGCAAGTTGCCGCGTCGCCGGGCGGTCGGCGGGTGACGTTGGTGGTGGGCGTGGGGACGCTTCTGGACCTCTACGACGCGGTCGCGTTGGACAAGCTTGAGCAGGCGCATGGTGACTGGCTCACGGTCGTGTTGGCGTTCTCGAACGACCGTGATGTGGAGCCCGCAGCGCAGGGTGATCTGCTCAGCTTGGCCCTGTATCACCATCAGCCGGGGCAGGCGTTCTACGTCTGCGGCTCACCGCGGTTGATCGAGGCAGCGCGGCACCGGCTGCCAGCCGCAGGGGTCGCCGCGGACAGCCTGCATCTCGCTGCGACTTTCCATCGCGCGCTCGATTCGGCGCTGTGGGTGTCTCGCCAACGCTCAGCGCACGCTGTCCACCTGGGAACCGGGCTGGAGACGGCCGGCGACGGTAGCTCGCTCGGCCAATTCCGGGGGGAGGCGCCATGAGCTTGATGGAGACGGCGGTCCGGCGCGCGACCGGCGAGGACGTTGACGCTTTGTCCTCGGTTATGGCTGACGCGCTGATGGCCCAGCCCATTGGGGTTTGGCTGGTTCCTGATGTGGCCAAGCGTGCAGTGGTTCTGCGTCGCTGGGCACGGCTTGTGCTGTTGCAAGGGCTGGAGCGCGGTCGCGTCGATACGACCGACGATCGGGCGGCGGTGGCGGTCTGGTACGCGCGGTTGGAGCCGCCCCCGCCGGCTGCCGCATGGGTGTACGACCTGCACAGGCTCCTCGGCCGGCACGCGGGCCGGTTCGCCTTGCTGCACGCCTGTGTCGATGGGCTGCGTCCCCACCGTCCGCATCACCAGCTCGCTCACATCGCGATCCGTCCTGGGTACGAGGATGCCGCGCAGGCGTTGCTGGCCGCCCATCACCAGACCCTGGACCATGCGGGATTGCCGTCGTGTGCGGAGTACAGCGGCGACCGGCCCGGAGACGGACTGCTCGCCGAAGTGGGTTATCAACCGCGCTCGCCGGTCCTGCTTGCGCCAGGAGGTCCGGCTCTGTGGCGGATGTGGCGCCCTCAACCTTGCGACGAGCAGCCCTGCCGATCGGCTGGTGGTGGGCTGCCGCGACGAGTCCGCCTGGACCGCACCGCGACTCCTTTCCTTGGCCGCGTCATCCCGGGCGCACCGCCGCGTTCTCGCTGACCGCCCAGTAAGGCACCGACTTTCTTACCTGCTGGCGGCGACGTTTCGCCGGCGCGGCACGTCATCACACCCTCATACCGAAGGAAGGCACCCCTCATGCTGACCCGAGCCGCTCCGCCCACCACCGCACTGCGACCACGCAGTCCCGCCTTGGGGCGCTGGTTGAGGTTGCCAGCGCGGATCGCGGCTGCCGGTACCGGCACTGCCCTCACGCTCGCAGGCGACCTGGCGTCGTCGGAGTACGCGTGGGGTTATGCGATCCGGCGCGAGTGGCCAGACGGGGCTCACGACCTGTTCGGGTTCACGCCCGCCGCCGGCACCGCGATTCGCCGGCTCCAGCGCGACCGGAGCTTCTGGCGTGGTGGCCCGGTACGGCCGACGGCGGTCTACCTCGTGCCCGCCAATGCCGCCGATGTGGGCGCGCATCCCGTGGATGGCTGCCGTAGGTCGGGGTGCCCGGACTCGCCGGAGCGGGGGCAGCGGTGAAGTCGGCGCAGGTGCAGGTGGGTCTGGCGCGGCGGACCCTGACGCCGTTCGGGTTGTGGATGTTTGGGGCGGCGGCGTCGGCGCCCATGGTGGTGCTCACCGGAGGCATCGTTGGCACCTATGCGACGACGAAGGTGGTGGCGCTGCCGCTGACCTTCGTGATCGTGGCAGGAACGGTGGCGCTGTTGGCGGTGGGGTACGCGGCGATGGCGCGCCAGCTCGGGCACCCGGCGGTCTACTACGCGATCCTCGCGCACGGGTTGGGCCGGAGTTGGGGTGTCGCTGCCGGCATGGTCGCCCTGGTGGCCTACAACGCGATCCAGATCAGCCTGTATGGGCCGTTCGGGGCGACGATGGCAGCCCAGCTCGGCGGCGCGTGGTGGGTGTGGGCGGGCCTCGCCCTGGTCGTCGTCGGAGTGCTCGGTGTGCGGGCGATCATGTTGTCGACCCGGGTCTTGGCCGTCGTGCTGGCCGCGTCGTTGCTGATCGTCGCGGCGTTCGTCTTCGCCGGGGTGGGACAGCCAGCCGGCGGGGAGGTGTCCTGGGACGGCTTCCACGCCTCGGGTCTGGCGGTCAGCGGGATCGGCGGCGCGGTCGCCTTCGGCGTAGCCGCGCTGATGGGCTTCGACGCGCCGGGGTCGCTCGTCGAGGAGGCCGTCGAACGTAGGTCAGTTGGCCGGGCCACCGTCGGCGGGGCACTCGTTCTCGGCGGGGTGTATGCCGTTGCCGCGTTCGCGATGGGGGTGGCGGTCGGCCCGGACGTCGTTGGGGAGGTGGCCGCTGATCCGGCGTCCGGGTTGCCGTTCTCGGTCCTGACGCGCCTGGGCAGCTGGTGGACGGCCCTGGCGAACGTGGTGCTGATCTTCGCGATCGTCACGTCGATGCTGGCGTTCCATGCGGTGCTCGCCCGGTATGTGTTCGCCATGGCCCGGGAGAAGGTACTGCCGGCGGGTCTTGCCCGGACCGGTAGCGCGACCCGGGTTAGTGCGCCGCGTGGTGGGTCGTTGATGCAGACGGCCGTCGCGGCGGTGGTGGTGGGGGTGTTCGCAGTCAGCGGTGCTGACCTGGTGGCGGTGATGTTCACGTGGCTGTCGGCGTTGGGGGCGATGGGCCTGCTGTGTCTGCTGCTGGCCGCGTCGGTGGCCGCGATGATGGCACCGGCCAGGGTGCGCGGCCCGCAGGCCGGTGCGTGGGAGTGGCGGCTCGCGCCCGCCTTGGGTGTGCTCGGCGGGTCGGTGGTGCTCGTGCTGATGGTCGGCAACGCCGGCTCTCTGCTCGGTGCCGCGCCCGGATCGCTGTATCCGTTCCTGCTGCCCGTGATCCTCCTGGCCGCCGCCGTTGCGGGCGGAGTGTGGGCCGGGCATCTGCGCCAGGCCCGCCCGGAGGTCTACGCCGGCATCGGCCGTGGCACACCAAAGAGACATGCCGTTCCCGACGCCATGAACCTCTCGATCTGAGGAGGGCGATGATGAGGACCCACGCGGCTACGTCACCTGGCGGGCACTACGGCGTCGACCCCCTGGACCCGCGCTGGCGAGCGGGCTACCCGCCCGCAGCGCCACCTGCCGACCACCCCGAGCCTGCGGTCACTGTGCCGCCGCCCGGCTACGGCGCGGCACCTGTCCCCACCGGGTACCAGCGGCCACCCGACGCCGCCGTTCCCCCGATCCCGCCCCCAGGCCCGGCCGGCTATGAGCACCGCTCTGCCGACGGCGAGGTGCCGGCTGACCTGCGCTGGGCGGACCTGCGCCTGCAGGTCGTGTACCGGTCCAAGCGGCTGAACACCGGCCACCTTATTGAAGCCGATCAGGCGTTCGGGGGGCGCGGCGCGGTCGGCCCTCACGCGTTGATGCTGTTCTTCGTCTCCGACGCGCCCAACGAGCCGCACGGCTACCGCTTGCACACCGCCCACCGCACGTGGCCGCAGTCGCCGGACTCCGATGTCTTGCCGCAACTGCTCGCGGAGATGGCTGAGGTGGCCGCGGACAACATCGCCTCCATCGGACGCGAGTGGAGTCCCCTCGGTCCAGAGGGTTCCATGGTCAACGGCGGGGACATGACCCTGCCTCCAGGTGCGTGGTACGTCGGTGTGGGTGTCAGCACCCTCGATTCGGACCAGGGCCGTTGGTACCAAGTCGCCCGGACATTGCGCGAAGCCGCCGCCGCTGGCCGCTACATGTCGGCGTTCAACCTCAAAGGTCAGTGCTATGTCCTGTTGACCGACGGCACCGCCCTGCACCTCGACCGCGACCCGCAGGCCCGCCTCGGCGACGACGGCGTGCGCTGCAACAAAACCCTCAACCCGGACCGGATCACCTACTACAACCCGTACGAGCGCCTCACCGAGCAGGGCGACGACGAGACCCGCGACATCTGGCGGCAGCTCACAGCACTGCACCACACCCTCACTACGCACCTGCTCGCGGGGCGGCGGGCGTGACCGGTCATCAGAGCCTCAGCCTCGGCGACGCTGCGGACCTCAGCCGCGCGCCGATTGACGTCACGGCCGTGCTCGACCACCTGATCCAGGAGGCCGAAGCCGCCGCCGCGACGAGCATCGGGTTTCCCGGCGCCGTGGACCTCGATTACGCCGAGGTCATGACCCGCCTCGGCAACCGGCTGTGGAACAACATCGGTGACCCCGCGGACCTTGGCGGAGTTGCCGATACCCGAGTGCTAGAGAGGGCCGTCATCGGCTGGGTCGCCGACGCCCTCGCCATGCCGCGAGATGACCGGTGGGGTTACGTCACCACCGGCGGCACCGAAGGCAATCTGTCCGCCCTGCACACCGCCCACCACCGCCACCCCACCGCCCGCATCTACTACTCGACCGCCGCCCACTACTCGATACCCAAGATCGTCCGGATGCTCGGGGCGCGCGGCGTCGCGGTCAACGCTGACGCGGGCGGGGAGATGGACTACGCGCACCTCGCCGCGCAGGTCGGCCGCCGGCGACGCTGGCCCGCGATCGTGGTGGCCACCGCTGGCACGACCCTGACCGAAGCCGTCGACGACACCACCTCCATCCGCGCCGTCCTCGACGAGCACCAGGTAACCGGACACCTTCACGTCGACGCGGCCCTGTCCGGCATCCCCCTCGCACTCGACGGCCGGCTCCGCCTCGATGACGACAGCGGCATCAGCAGCATCGCCATCAGCGGACACAAATTCCTGGGCGTGCCAACGCCCTGCGGGGTCGTCCTCATCCGTGATCACGCCCGCCACACGGTGAGCCACATCGCCTACACCGCCGCCCTCGACACCACCATCACCGGCTCCCGCTGCGGCCTGGCCGCCGCCCTGCTCTGGCACGCCATCGCCACCCACGGCCACGAAGGGCACCGCTGGCGAGCCACCCAAGCCCGCCGCCTCGCGGCTTACACCGTGGATCAACTGAACGCCGCCGGCTGGCCCGCCTGGCGACACCCGCACGCCTTCACCGTCGTCCTGCCCACCCCGCCCGAGCAGGTGCGCAAGAAGTGGCTACTCGCCACCGACGGAGCCACCAGCCACCTCATCTGCATGCCCGGCGTCACTCATGGCCAGGTTGACGCCTTCGTCGCCGACCTCACTGCCATCGCGCCACCGAGGCCGATCCCGCGCCCCGGGCAGCGACCGCACCACCAGACCAAAACACACGAATCGTGTTAGGAGCACCGCAATGACGACCACCCACAGCGGCCAACTGCGCCCTGCCCCGCTGCGTGAACTGCTCGACCCGATCATCCGGCAGCAGCTGAACCGGCTCGACATTCAACCCGGCCAGCGCGTCCTGGAGATCGGCGCGGGCGGCGGTGAGGTCACCGCCGACCTGGCTCGCCTCGTCGGCCCTCGCGGCAGGGTCACGGCGGTCGACAAGGACACCACCTACCTCAACCCAACAGGTGTCATCGACGTTTATCAGCGGGACCTGAACGGTGACGACCTTCCGGGCGAGCCCGACAGCTTCGATGTCGTCGTGGCCCGGTGGCTGCACGGCGAGCTGCCACACCCCGCAGAGGCGCTGGAGCAGATGATCGCCCGGCTGCGTCCCGGTGGCTGGCTCGTCCTGGCCGACGTCACCGACACCCCGCCACGAGTCTTCTGGGCAACCGACGGCGACGTGTGCCTGATCCACACCGTCATGCGACGCGTCTACCACACCATCGCCGGACTCGACGGTGCCGGCACCTGGACGGCCGACACCCCCGCCCTGCTCGTCGTCAAGGGCATGCCGCAGGTCTGTACCCACGCGTCCACCGAGACCTGGACCGGAGGCGGCCCCGGGTGCCAGCTACTCGCCAACGTGGTCGACGACCTCCGTCCCGTCCTGACCACACCCGAGGTCACCGATGCCGACCTCGACCGGTTCGTCACGCTCATGGCCGACCCAAACGTTCTCCTGGGCTCCTACGAGGGCAGGGCTATCCACGCCCGCAAGGCAACCGAATGACATGCGCCGCACGGGGCGCGGGCAGGGTGCGATCCGTCCGGCTGAGTCTGTGGCAGACACGACGAAAATCAACGCAATCTCCTATGTCAGGAACTTGGGCCACCGGCAGGCCGCCACCTACAACCAGCCATTTCCGACCCGGGTAGTCGCCGTGCGACGACTACCCGACCGGTTGCCGCTCATCGAAGTGGGCGCGGCGGCCGGTGCCGGCCGGCGGCAGGGGTGCCCCGTTCCCCTGCCGCCCCCGGCCTGACGCGCCGCAAAGTCTGTGCCGGTAGCTGCGGGGGCTACCTGCCCACCCATCATCCCACTCCCTAGGAGGGTCCATGAACGACCTGCTCGTCGCCAACGACGACCCGTTCCAGCTGGACGTCCAGATCGTCACCGAGGGTCCCGTCGCCGCTGCACTGTTGGCCGACACGGACGACGGCTGCGACACCCAGAAGAACGGCGACTGCTAGTCGCTTGTCCTTGCCGGTTCCGGTGAGCGACCCGAACGTTCACCGGAACCGGCGACCCCCTGCAACCGAGCAAGTTCCCGTGTGAGGAGTGGATCGTGGCGGCGAGAAGCAGTCTGTACCGGCATGTTGATGCCGCCACGATCCGCATCGCCGCGCACTCGTGGCGAAGCGGCAGCATGCCGTGGCCGCATCGAGGCGATGCCCCAGGCATTGATGGCTGGCTGCGAGAGACGTGGAAGCGCCCCGGCGCGGCCGAAGCCGTGTGGACTGCCAGTCCTGAGTTCGCTTTCCGGGTCGAGGCGGTGTGCGCTGGCGGGACATTCGATGCCGGCCGCGGCTGGCGGATGGCTCTGGCACTTGCGCGGTACCTGGTGCGTGCTCAGCGGCGGGCAACGCCCTTTGGGTTGTTCACCGGAGTCGCCGCACTGCGCTTCGACCGGGCTGCCTCGGTCGTACCGTCAGCGACCTCGACCCTCCGGGTACGGCCGGACGCGGGCTGGCTCGCGTCTCTGATCGCACGGCTCGAAGCCGACCCGCATGTGCGCCGCAACCTGCGGGTGCAGGCAAACAACCTCACGGTGGGACAGGGACTTCGGCTCGCGGTAAGGCGCCGGCCGCACGCCTCGCTACCAGCAGATGGCACCTCTTCGGTGAGGAACACGGCTGCCGTGCGGCTGGCCGTGTCGCTAGCCGCCGCGCCGGTGCTGTGGACGGAGTTGGTCGACAAGGTGACGGCCGCGTTCCCACGAACTCCGCCTGGGTCCGCGGACGCGCTGGTTGCCGATCTGGTCGACCACGCTGTGCTGATCTCCAGCCTCCGACCGCCGTCAACCTGCACCGACCCGCTGCGACACATCCTGGACCAGCTCGACGCGGTGCAGGATGACCACCTCAACGAACAGCAGCCTGTCGCGGCTGCACTCGAGTCGTTGCACGTCGACCTGGGTGGCGTCGCAGCCGGTACGGCACATCTGCGTGAGGTGGCTGACCGGATGCGTCGGGTGGCAGCGGATCCACAGCCAGTCGCGGTGGATCTTCGGCATGCGGATCAGGTCACCCTGCCGCTTCAGGTCGCTGTCGAGATCGTGAGCGCTGTGGGTGTGCTGCGACGCTTGACGTCCCATCCGGGCGGTCGGCCGGAGTGGCGCGCGTACCGTGCCCGGTTCGTCAACCGCTACGGCATGACGGCGATAGTGCCGCTGGCTGAGGTGATCGATCCCCTGACTGGGCTGGGCTACCCGGAGCACTTCACTCGTGCGGCCGAAGCACCCCCAGCCTCGTTGTCAAGCCGTGACGAACGGCTCTTGGCACTGGCCCAGCAGGCAGTGATCGACGGCGTCCAAGAGGTGAAGCTCGACGACGCAGCCGTGAAGGCCCTGGCCAGCTCCGCGCCCGAAGAGGGCCACATCAGCCCTCACGTCGACGTCACGGCAGAGATCCGCGCGGCATCGCTGGACGTCTTGGCGAAAGGGCGCTTCACGATCGCGGTGACCGGCGTTGGCCGTTCGGCGATGGCGACGAGCGGACGCTTCCTCGACGCGCTGCCCGCTCCGGAGCGGGAGCGAATGTGTAAGGAGTTCGCGCGGCTACCCGTTGCGGTGGACGGGGCCATGCCGGCGCAGTTGAGCTTCCCACCACACCGTCTGCATGCGCAGAACGTACTGAATGCCCCGCTGGTCCTTCCGTGGCTGATTTCCTTGGCTGAGCATCGTCCAGCAACCGAGGATGTCATCCACATTGGTGATCTTGGTGTGGCTGCCGGCCGGGATCGACTGGTGTTGGTGTCGATGTCGCGGGGGAGGGTGGTCGAGCCGATGGTCGCGCACGCCGCCGCCCTGCACACGATGCCGCTGCTCGGTCGGTTTCTCGTGGAGTTGCCCCGAGCGATGGACGCCCGGCTGAAACCATTCGACTGGGGCGCGGCTTCCTGCCTGCCCTTCCGGCCCGCCCTGCGATACCGGCGGACTTTGCTCACGACCGCCAGGTGGCGCATCGACCCGGCCTGCCTGCCCGCTGCGAACGCGAGCGACAGCGAATGGTTCGCAGCCTGGGACGTAGTGCGTTCGAGGCTGCGGCTGCCCGGGTGGGTGCAGGTCGGCAGCGGCGACCAGAGGCTCCGGCTGAACCTCGATCAGGCCATGGACCGGTCCCTGTTGCGTGCCCACCTGGACGCCAGCACCGAACCGATCACCGTGGTCGAGGCGGCGGGTCCGGAGGACTTCGGGTGGCTGTCCGGGCGTGCTCACGAGATCGTCGTGCCGGTCGTCTCCACGGCCGAGCCCGCCGTGGCGCCGGCCGTCGTCTCCGCACGGGGCTCGGGGCCGCCGCCCGCTCCGGCCCCGCCGATCATGCCCGGAGCAGGCGGCATCGTGTCGGCGTCGTTGGCCGTCGAGCCGCCAATGATGGAGCTGGTCTTGCTGCGCGGGCTGCCAGCGCTGCTCGCCGGCTGGCCCGAGCCGCCGCTGCGGTGGTTCGTCCGCCTCCGACGTCCCATGTCGCACCTGCGACTGCGGCTGCACACCGAGGATTACGGCCACGCGGCCGTACGGGTCGGCCGGTGGGCCGCTGCCCTTCGACGGCAGGGCCTTGCCGGAGACCTGAGCCTGGACACCTACCATCCCGAGTCAGGCCGGTACGGAGACGGCCAGGCGCTGGTCGCCGCGCACGAGTTGTTCGCCGCCGACTCCACCGCAGCCTTGGCGCAGCTCAGCGTGCAACCCGAGCGTCAGGTCAACCGGCACGTCCTTACCGCCGTGAGCATGATCGATCTGGCAGCCGCGATGCTCGGTAGTCGCAACGACGCATGCGAGTGGCTGGTCGCCCACCCGGAGCAGGCCGGGCCGACGCCCATCGGCCGGTATCTGCTGCGCCAGGCGGTCGCCCTTGACCCGACCGTCCTGCCGGAACAGGTCCAGCAGGCATGGCAGGAGCGATCCCGGGTCGCAGCCGGCTACGCCGACGCGCTGTCCGCCTTTCGCGGCCCACGGACCCCTACCTCCGTGCTCACCTCGCTGCTACACCTGCATTTCATTCGCACTCATGGTCCCGACGAACGTGCCGAGCAGGTCACGCATCGGCTCGCTCGCCATATCGCGCTGGCGACCGTACGCCGCCGGGTCCGCGCGGCAGGAGCGTCTCAATGACTGCTGTGCCGCTTGCGAGTCCACTGCTACGGGCAGCCGAAACGATGGCCTCGTGCATCACCGACACCCTGATGAAGCCGCCCCCTCCGGCCTTCACGGCGGATGACTACGGGTCACGAAGTACCCGCTGGCACGCCCAATCCCTATCGCGAGGTGCCGCCGGGGTAGCGATCCTGCACGGCGTGCGCGCCCAGACGGGGCACGGAGGATGGGAACCGGCCTACGAGTGGCTGCGACACGCGACCGCTGACACCCTGAACAACGGCAGCGGAGCAGGGCTGTGGTTCGGTGCGCCGGCAGTCACCCACGCGCTGACCACGGCCGCGCCGCACGCCCATCCGGCATCCCGCGACGCGCTCGACTACTCGGTCGCGGATCTGACCAGACGGCGTCTGGCCGCCGCGGAGGCCCGCATGGCGGCATGTGCCCGGCCCACGCTGTCGGAGTTCGACCTCGTACGCGGGCTGACCGGCCTCGGCGCCCACCTGCTACGCCGCGAACCAGACGGGCAACTGCTCCGGCAGGTGCTGACGTACCTGGTGCGGCTCACCGACCCGGTCGACATCGACGACGAGGCTGGACGGCTCGCGCCAGGCTGGTGGAGCGGCGACCCTTCCGATCCCGACAGCCCTGCATCAGGCGGGCACGCTAACTTCGGCATGGCGCACGGAATCACCGGCCCCTTGGCGCTCCTGGTGCTCGCCATGCGCGACAACATCCTGGTGCCGGGACAGGCCGAAGCAATGGGCCGGATCAACACCTGGCTGGACGATTGGCGGCAGACCAGCGCAACCGGACCATGGTGGCCAGAGAGGATCACGGCAGCCGAGCTGCACGCCGGCAAGCCTGCGACACGCGGACCGGCTCGGCCGTCCTGGTGCTACGGCACCCCCGGCATAGCCCGCGCGCAACAGCTCGCCGGGATTGCCCTCGGCGACCTCGTTAGGCAGCGAACGGCGGAAGATGCCCTGGCCCGCTGTCTGGCCGACCCCGTTCAGCTCAACCGACTCGTCGACCCATCGCTGTGCCACGGCTGGGCAGGACTCGCCGCAACGGTTTGGTACGCCGCTGTTGACGCCCGCACCACCAGTCTGCACACCCACATGTCCCACGTGATGCGCCTGCTGATCCAGCACGCCACCGACGCCACCCCGGCGCGATCCGGCCTGATCGCCGGCCACGCCGGAGTCGCTCTCACCCTGCACACGATGGCCACCGGCACCGACATCCGCTGGGCAACCAGCCTGCTAATCCACTAGAGGAGGAGACCACCCATGGACCTCGACCTGGCCTCTGACATCAGCCCACCCATCCAGGCGGTTTCGGTTTGCCAGTGGCGTCAGGTCAATCTGACCTTCGCCGATTGGCATGCCGCCGAGAAGTACGCCGCAACCCGGCTCGCCCCCGCACTAATCAGCGCCGAGGACAGCGGTGTGATCACCGCGTTCTGGTTCATCCGCAAAACGCAGACATGGCGGTTGCGGCTCCTGCCCGGCGACCGGCAAGCCAGGTTCTACGCTCTCCTCGCTGACCTCACCATTGACGCCCGCATCCGCGGCGTCACCGAGCCCATTTACCGGCCCGAGGCATACGCGTTCGGCGGCGACCAGGCCATGACGGTCGCGCATACCCTGTTCCACGCCGACAGCCGCCACATCCTCGGCCATCTCGCTGCCAGCGGCGCCCACCGACGCGAACTCGGCGTCGTACTCGCCACCCGCCTCATGCGTGCCGCCGGACTGGAGTTCGCCGAGCAAGGCGACGTCTGGCGACACCTCGCGATCCGCCGTCACCAGTCCGACACGCCAGGACCAAGCCCTCAGCTGATCGCCGCCGTACAGCGGCTGCTCATTGCCTCCGACGACGCGCCGGGTAGCCCGCTGGCAGCCACCCCCCAATGGCCGCAAGCCCACGAGCGGGCAGGCGCAGACCTCGGCTTCCTCGACCAGCACGGCGCACTCACCCGCAACCTGCGCGGGGTGCTAGCCCACCACCTGCTGTTCCTCTTCAATCGGCTCGGCATATCGGCCGCCGACGCCGGGCTCCTCGCGACGGCAGCCACGCACGTCACCTTCCACCACTCGTCCACCGACGCCTACGACAAGCATCAAATCGCGCCAACAACAGAGAGAAGTACACACATGGTCCACCCACCTGACGTCGAACCTGAAGCTCCCAGCGCAGCCGTGCTTCGCGAACAGCTCGTCAGCGCCTTGAAACAGCGCGGCCACGTCCGCTCGGCTTCCATCGAGCAGGCGTTTCGCAGAGTGCCCCGCGAGCAGTTCCTCCCTGGTGTCGATGTGGCTACCGTCTACACCCGCCGCCAGATCGTCACGAAGCGCGACCCCAGCGGCGCCGCGCTGTCCTCGGCGTCGAGCCCCAGCCTCGTCGCGGACATGCTCGAACAACTCGATCCACACCCCGGACATCGCGTCCTGGAGATCGGCGCGGCCACCGGCATCAACGCAGCCCTGCTGACCGAGCTGACCACCCCCAGCGGCAAGGTCGTCACCATCGAACTCGACCAAGACCTCGCCGACGGCGCCCGCGCCAACCTCGCCCGCGCCGGCTACGACACCGTCGACGTGATCCACGGCGACGGAGCCCTCGGCCACCCCGACGCCGCGCCCTACGACCGGATCATCGTCACCGCCGGAGCATGGGACATCTCCACCGCCTGGTGGGACCAACTCGCCAACCACGGCCGCATCGTCGTACCCCTGCGCGTACACGAGAGCGGCCTGACCCGATGCCTCGCCTTCGACCGCACCGACACCCACCAACTCGTCAGCACCACGACACCGCTGGTCTGCGGATTCGTCCCCATGCGCGGCACCGCAGAACACACCGACCACCACGTACGCCTCGACACCGACGTGGCCCTCAAACTCGACGCCGCCGACCACCCCAACCGACAGGCGCTCAGCCACGCCCTGAGCCACCCCCGGCACGAACGCTGGACCGGCATCGAAGTCGCCGACGCAGACCCCGTCGGCCATCTCGACCTATGGCTACTCGTGCACACCAGCACACCGTTCGGCCGCCTCGGCGTCGGCGACACCGCCCGCACCAGCGGACTGGTCACCCCCGCCTACCGTTGGGCCGGAGCCGCCATCTACCACGGCGGCACCATCGCCTACCTCGCCTTCCAACCAACAAGCGAAGGCCACCACGAAATCGGCGTCATCGCACACGGACCAGACGCCGACAAGCTCGCCGCCGAACTCACCAACCTGCTCGACCAATGGGACGAAGCGGGCCGCCCCAACCAACCCACCGTCACCGCCCAGCCAGCAGGAATGCGACCTGCCGAGCCCGGCGACATTCAGCGGCCCGACACCACCTTCACCATCTCCTTCTGACGGCACACGCCGGGGCGGTGCCCAACCCCGCCCCGGCCACCCCAGGCACCAGCACCGCCAACCACCACGCACCACCGAACAGACCACGATGCCAACATGCGCCTCCGCCGTACGTGAGGACACCATGCCCCTGCCCCTCGCATCCACCATCGCCGCCCGTTTCCCCCTCGTCCCCCGCAAACGCCCGCCAGCCAAACCGCTCGACGTACGAGTGAGCCGACTCGCTGCACTCGCCGAGACCGCCCACCGCGAACATGACCCGGATACGGCATCCATGGTTTTCAACGGAGCCGCCCTCGTCGCCTCCGACTGCGGAGACGCGGAACTCGCCCGCACCTGGTGCCAACAACACGCGAACCTCTACCTCAGCAAAGCGCCGCTAAACGGGCACACCGCCCGCTTCGCCCTCGAGCCCGTCATCAACCTCGCCCGCCTGCGCATCCGAGACGGCGACGGCGACGGCGCACACCGCCTGCTCACCGACCTACACACAGCGATCGTCAGCGGCAGGCACGCCGTCATTGACGACCTAGAGATACATCCCCAGCAGCTCACCGCTGATCCCGGCGAAATCCAACAGATCATCAATTGGCTACGCGGCATCCTGCTCTCCGACGGAACCCGCGCCCTCACCCTGTCCGGCCGCTGGGCCGACGCACTGGCTCACGTGCAGCACTACGACGGAATCGACCCCACCCTGCTCGACGGGCGACAGGTCACGATCGTCGCCCACCTGATGCAGGGCGACGGCGAAGAAGCCGCCGACCTGCTCAGCCGAACGAAGATCGAACAGCCATGTGAGCAAACGGTGCACGACCTCCTCCAGAGTTGGCACGCAACGACGATCAGAGGCACCCCCACAACTGATTACGCTAGCCTGATAGCCCGAGCGTCGGCCCCCGCGGCGAGCAGAGGACTTCCGGTGTTCCGCGTGCGGCTCAGTCTCACGGCCCTGGACCTTTCCGCCGGCGTGCCGTCGTACATCGCAGATGACCTCATCAAGCGGCTCGCGGCACACGTGATCCATAACGAGGATGCCAACGCGGCGCGCGAACTCCTTAACCATCCAGCCGTCGGCCCTGAACACCAGGGGTCGCTGGGTCTACTGGTCGAGTCGAGCGGGTTGGGTCTAGGGATCTTGCCGGATGCGGCACTGGAACCACTGTCGTTAGCCCTCGCTGTGGCCGGCAACGTTATAACTGGCGCGCCTAGCTCTGCGTGACCCGTCGAATGAGCAACCGAGGTCGTGACGATCGATGGCCGAGCGCTGCTGGCCTGACCGCCGCGACGCCATCGGCCGCGTGGCCGCTGGCGTCGTGATGGGCGATGATGTTCTATGACGCAGGCCCGGAATGCGACCGAGACCAATAGTGCATACCGGCATTTCTGTACATATATTTGCGGCTTCGCCAGATAGGCCTCACGGTACGGGCGGTCTGTCGGATAGCGAGAGGTATGAACCCGAAAATGGCATCTGGCGCTGCACCACACGCGGGCGCTGAACCACGTGGCGCTGGTCGAGTCGATATCCATCAACTCTGCTCCCGCAGCAGCCTCAGAGGGCAGGGCGTGCCTTGTGGCAAATCCTCGATCTCTCGGCTTGGCAGTCGAATCCTTGACGCGATTCCACCGCATACGACTTTGCATGTTGCGGGTGGAGGGCTCTCGTAATATCCCGTCACCCGGCGGTTTTCGGGGGTTCCGCCTCCCGAGAATCTCTCCCCTAAATGAGAAGAGGGGAGAGCGGTGCCCATAAGCTATGGACCAGCCCAAAGGCAGACATCCTGAGTAATGTGGACAGTCGGCATGGATGCACGCGGGGATGCCCTGCGCCATGCAGGCATTGCGGTTCGGTATCGATGATCAAGCCCGAAAGGGCGGCTACCGATGCGAAAAGATGGCCGGTAGGGTATGCCCGGTCATGGTCGAACTGAAGGGGGCAGTACGGGTGGATGTCTTCGAGGTTCACGGACGCTTGGTCAGCGACTACGACGCGTTCACCTCGTCTCTGGTGCATATGAGGGACACGCGGGTGGCTGGTCATGTGCAGAACGAGCGCGCCAGCAAGACTCGCTGGCCGGATCCGTGGTTGTCACTCAACCCGGCATTCGAGCCCGCTGGCACGGCCGCAGACCTAGTCGCCGAGGGACTACTGCATCCGATGTGCGAACGGTTCTTCCGAGTGAAGGTGGCTGAAGATGATCCAGGACGGCGCCCGCTAACCCTGCACCGTCATCAGCGGGAGGCCATCGAGGCAGCCCGATCCGGCAACAGCTACGTGCTCACGACTGGAACGGGATCGGGTAAGAGCCTCAGTTACATCGTTCCGATCGTCGATTCCGTGTTGCGCGATCCTGCCCCCAACCGGATCAAGGCAATCGTCGTCTACCCGATGAACGCTCTCGCTAACAGCCAGTTGCACGAACTGGAGAAGTATCTTCACTGGGGGCTCCCCAGCGACAGTCGCCCGGTGACGTTCGCCCGTTACACCGGTCAGGAAAGCGAAGCGGACCGAGACCGGATCCTGAGCCGCCGCCCCGACATCCTGCTGACCAACTACGTAATGCTGGAATACCTTCTAACCCGACCGGTCGAGCGCCAGCAATTGATCGGTGCAGCCCAGGGCTTGCGCTTCTTGGTTCTTGACGAGTTGCACACATATCGGGGACGCCAGGGCGCGGATGTGGCTTTGCTTGTCCGTCGGCTGCGGGAGGCTTGCGGATCACCGGGCCTGCAATGCGTGGGCACGTCGGCCACGATGGCCACCGAGGCCACCTTCGAAGAGGCTCGCCTGGTGGTATCCGACGCTGCCACCAATCTATTTGGAACTCTGGTTGAACCGGAGCGGGTGATCGGCGAAACCCTGGAGAGGGCCACGCTTCCCCTGGCTGAGGTCACCATGGCGCTTGCCGCGGCCGTCAAGACTGCTGCCGGGCCTCGACATGACCGCTCATATGACGAACTACGCCGAGATCCTCTGGCCTCTTGGATCGAGACCACCTTTGGACTACGGACGGAGACAGGGTCCGGCTGGTGGGTGCGGCAACAGCCAACCCGGATTCCCAAGGCCGCCGCCGAGTTGGCGGGCTTGATCGGCGGGGACGCCGACACCTGTGTACGGGCTGTCGAAAGCATCCTGCAGGAGGGGTCCCGTGTCAGGCACCCGGTGACAGGCCGCCCACTGTTCGCCTTCCGTCTGCACCAGTTCCTCTCCAAGGGCGACACCGTATACGTGAGCCTCGAGCCGGAGGAACAGCGTTACATCACCGGCCAGTACCAGGTCAGCGTCCCCGGCGACCGGAACAAGATCCTCATGCCGTTGGCGTTCTGCCGGGAATGCGGCCAGGAGTATTTGGTGGTCGCCAGGCGAACGGGTGCCGATGGAACCGTGACCTATGTTCCGCGGCGAGATCGGGACGCCGAAGGCGGTGACGCCGTCAACGGCTATCTGTACGTCAGTGGGGATCACCCGTGGCCGTCGGAGTCGACAACGGCGATTGCCGAAGGTCGACTGCCGGATTCCTGGTACGACGTTGATGCGGCAGGAAATCCCTACGTACTTCCGAGGCTGGCGGACCACCTGCCGCGGGACGTCTGGGTCGGCGTCGACGGCGTGCAGACCGATGCCGGGCACGGGCTCCGTGCGTGGTACGTGCCGACCCCGTTCCGGTTCTGCCTGCGGTGTCGGGTCTCTCATGAGCAGGTACGGGCTCGTGACTTCGCGAAGCTTGCGACGTTCAACGCCGAGGGTCGCAGTTCAGCGATCTCGCTGGTGAGTACCAGCATCATGCGCAGCCTTCGCGCCCAGCCCGATCTATCCGATGACGCGCGCAAGCTGTTGACCTTCGTCGACAACCGGCAGGATGCCAGCCTGCAGGCAGGACACTTCAACGACTTCGCGCAGATCGTTCAGATTCGCGGAGCACTCTATCGTGCCGTTTCAGACGCCGGATCTGATGGACTGAGTCACGACGATGTGGCGCAGCGAGTGGAGGCGGCGCTCGACTTGCCGATCACCGACTACGCTCAGAACCCGGAGGTCAAATTCGGGCAGCGGGAACAAGTACGCCGCGCGCTCCGCCAGGCGCTGGCATACCGAATCTACGGCGATCTGGAGCGCGGCTGGCGGGTGACCATGCCGAACCTAGAACAGACCGGACTGCTGGTCTTCGACTACCTCGATCTTGCAGAGATCGCGGCTGACGACGGATGTTGGAAGGACCGCCACCCTCTGTTGGCTGACGACGCAGCGGATCATCGGGAGGCGTTGGCGCGAATCCTGTTGGACGAGATGCGCCGCTCTCTGGCAGTCGAGGCCGAGGTACTGTCCGCCGAGGGATTCGAACGCCTGACGGCGCAGTCCGAGCAGCTCCTAACCGGCATTTGGGCCTTGCCGCCAGGTGAACCGCGCGTCGGCTCACGCATGGTGTTCGGCTCGTCAGCCGGATCCCGCCGTTCCATGGATGCGGTTCACCTGTCCGGGCGAGGCGCGTTCGGGCGTTTTCTGCGCCGTCCACGAGAGTTCACCTCGAGCCTTTCGGTTACCGTCGACGACGCCCAGGCGATCATCACGGACCTGCTGAGGGTCCTGAAGAAGTATGGGCTCCTCACCGTTGCCGCGGAGAACCACGACGGCCGACGCGGCTACCAACTGAAGGCCTCGACACTGCTCTGGCGGGCTGGTGGCGGGCACAGCGGCGCCCCGGATCCCCTGCGCAAGGTGGTCGACCCTGAGGTTGGCAGCCATGTGAACACCTTCTTCCGGGATCTGTACGCCCGAACCGCAGCTGAGCTGGCTGGCCTGTACGCCCGGGAGCACACCGCCCAGGTCCGGGCCGAGGACCGCCTCGATCGTGAGGAGGCTTTCCGCAGGGCTGAGCTGCCGCTGCTCTACTGCTCCCCGACCATGGAATTGGGGGTGGACATCGCCACCCTGGCCGCAGTTGGGATGCGGAACGTCCCGCCGACTCCTGCCAACTATGCCCAGCGCTCCGGACGGGCCGGGCGTAGCGGGCAGCCCGCCCTGGTCACAACCTACTGCTCCACCGGCAGCGCCCATGATCAATACTACTTCCGTCGCTCCGAACAGATGGTGGCCGGCAGCGTCCGGCCGCCACGCCTGGACCTGACAAACGAAGACTTGCTGCGATCCCACCTGCATGCCATCTGGCTGGCTGAGAGCGGCGCGAGTCTGGGCAGCCGCATGACCGATGTGCTGGACGCCTCGGCGGATCACGACACCGATCCCCGGTTGCCGATCCATAGGCATCTGGCCGATCAGTTGTCCGACCCGGCAGTCCAGAGGCGGGCCGCGACTCACGCCTCGGCGGTGCTGAACCAGTTGGATGCGCAGCTCTCCCAGGCGGCATGGTGGTATCCGGAGTGGGCCGACGACGTGATGCGGGCGGCGTACACGCAGTTCGACGATGCATGTGAGCGGTGGCGGCGACTGTACTGCGGAGCTTTGGCCGAGCAGCGCGAACAGAACCGCCGAGTTCTGGACAACACCACGACTCCGGACGCCAGGAAACTGGCCCAGCGGCGCCGGATGGAGGCCGAGAATCAGCTGCGGCTGTTGAAGAACGAGGATTCCGACCAGCCGTTCAGCGACTTCTACAGCTACCGCTATCTGGCCTCGGAAGGTTTCCTGCCGGGATACTCGTTTCCCCGGTTGCCCTTGGCTGCGTATGTGCCGGGGCAGCGGCTTCGTGGTTCCTACATCCAGCGGCCGAGGTTCATCGCGATCGGCGAGTTCGGCCCGGGCGCCCTCATCTATCACGAGGGCCAGCGCTACCAGGTGACCAAGGTGCAGGTGCCGGCCGGCAACGACCCCGGCGACGTAGCGACCGCTGAGGCCCGCATCTGCGCTGCCTGCGGCTACTGGCACGATCGGCAGGCCGGAGTGGACTGCTGTGAGGGGTGCGGCGCCGAGTTGGGCGGGGCATTGGGAAACCTGATGCACCTGCAGACTGTGCACACCGTACGCAGGCGCCGCATCTCCTCCGACGAGGAGGAACGCCGCCGGGGCGGCTTCGAGCTGCAGACGGTGTACCGCTTCAGTGAGCATGGTCAGCGGTCCGGCCGGCTGGAGGCGGAGGCGACGACATCCGACGGGAAGCCGGTGGCTCAGGTGGTCTACGGAGACACCGCCACCGTACGCGTCATCAACCGTGGCCGGCGGGGCCGTCGAGACCCGAACAATCTCGGGTTCTGGCTGGACCCCGTGCGAGGGCAATGGTTGAGCGAAACCCGAGCTGTCGATAGTTCACCGGAGGACAACGACTTGGGATCGCTGTCCCAGGCCGCTCGGGCGGTCAAAGTGTTGCCGTATGTGGAGGACCGCAAGAACATCGCGGTGTTCCGGCTGGCCGGACCGGTCGATGACACCGAGGCGACGACTCTGCGCTACGCCTTGGAGCGCGGCATCGAGACGGTGTACCAACTGGAAGATGCCGAGTTGTCCAGTGAGCCGCTGCCGGACCGCGACGGGCAGGGGCGGATGCTGTTCATCGAAAGCGCCGAAGGCGGGGCCGGCGTCCTGCGTCGCCTACACGACAAGCACGATGCGCTGGCTCTGGTGGCTCGTGAGGCATTGCGCATCATCCATGTCGATCCCGATACTGGTGCTGATCTGGGTCACGCGCCGGGAGCGACCGAGCGTTGCGAACGCGGCTGCTATGACTGCTTGTTATCTTACAGCAACCAGCTGTTCCACCGCCGCATCGACCGGCTCTCGGTGGTAACGACACTGCGTGCCCTGGCGGGTTGCACGGTTGGCGCTCCGAACGCGCAGCCGGGACCGGCGCAGCGCCACGAGTCGCTGATTGAGACGACTACCGGCGAGCATGGGCGCCAACTGCTGACATTCCTGCTCGAGCATGCCTACCGGCTGCCCGACGACTCCAATGTTCTGATACCCGACTCGCAGGCCCGGCTGGACTTCGTCTATCACCTGCCCGGTGGCGACGTCGCGGTGTTCGTCGACGGCCCGATGCACGACCATGCGGAGACCACTCGGCGCGACACCGCTATCACCGACCGGCTGATGGACCTCGGCTGGTTGGTGATCCGCTTCCGGCATGATGATGACTGGTATCAAGTAGCCCGGACCTACCCGAGCATTTTCGGGCCGGGCCGCGACGGGGCCCACGGAGGAAGAGGCGCATAGTGTCAGCGAGCAGCATCCAGTACTCGCCGGGATCCCTGGTGGCCGCCCGTGGCAGGGAATGGGTGGTCCTCCCCGACTCTGTTCCTGGTTTCCTGCTGGCCCGGCCGCTCAACGGGGACACCGAGTTCACTACAGGCCTGTTTCTTCGCGAGGTCACCCCGGCGGAGTTCCCACCGCCCACTGCGGAGACTGGTCAAGTAGGTGACCACCTCGCTGCCGATCTCCTGCGTACGGCGTTGCGGATCGGGTTCACCTCCAGCGCGGCACCCTTGCGATCGATCGCCTCTATCGCGGTCGAGCCACGCCAGTACCAACTGGTGCCCTTGCTAATGGCTCTTCGGATGTCGCCGGTACGCCTCCTCATCGGCGACGACGTGGGCATCGGCAAGACCATCGAGGCTGGACTCATCGCCAAGGAGCTGCTGGAACAAGGCGAAGCCCGCCGGCTGGTCGTGCTATGCAGCCCGGCCCTGGCGGAGCAGTGGCAGAAGGAACTATCGGAGAAATTCGGCATCGACGCGACTCTGGTGCTGCCGTCGACCATCACCCGGCTGGAACGTCCCCTGCCCAGCGACCGCTCGGTGTTCGAGGAACACCCGTACACAGTGGTGTCCACCGACTTCATCAAGGCCGAGCGCCGGCGAGCGCAGTTCGCCCGAGCATGCCCAGATCTGGTCATCGTCGACGAGGCACATACCTGCGTCGGCGCCACCGGGATTGGGACCCGCCAACTGCGCCACGAGTTACTACGCACCTTGGCCGCGGACACCTCCCGACACCTGCTGCTGGTGACCGCGACCCCGCACAGCGGCAACGAGGACGCATTCCGCGACCTGATCGCCCTGCTCGACCCGCGGTTCGCCGACCTCAACCTCGAAGATCAACGCGGTCGCACCGAGCTGGCCCGGCATTTCGTTCAACGCCGTCGCCGTGACATCCGCAGTTACCTGGATCAGGACACGCCGTTCCCTCGAGACCGACAGATCCGGGAGGTAGCCTACGACCTGGGCTCCGACTACGCCCGCTTCACCCGCAAGATCCTCGATTTCGCTCGGGAGAGCGTGCGAGACTCCGACGGGCTGCGGCACCGGGTGCGCTGGTGGTCGGCTCTGGCCCTTCTGCGGTCGGTCGCGTCCTCGCCGCGCGCTGCGACGGCGACGCTGCTCGCCCGATCAGTGACCGCAGCCGCTGAATCCGAGATCGAGGCGGACCAGTTGGGACGAGCTGCCGTTCTGGATCTCACCGACGACCCGTTGGAGAGCGCCGATGCCGCGCCGGGCGCGGACGACGATCAGCTGTCCGAGTCCATGCGTGACCGTTTGCGGTCGATGGCACGCCAGGCCAAGCTGCTGGAAGGTCCGGTCAAGGACGTCAAGCTCGGCGCCCTGATCCGTGAGGTCACTTCGTTGCTGGCGGACGGCTACGACCCGATCGTGTTCTGTCGGTTCATCCCGACGGCCGAGTACGTCGCCGAGCACCTGCGGCAGGCACTGCGGAAGAAGGCCAACGTCGAGGCGGTAACCGGCACCCTGCCACCGCCAGAACGTGTCGAACGCATCGACGATCTCACCTCACGGCCCGGCCGGCACGTCCTCGTCGCCACGGACTGTCTGTCCGAGGGTGTCAACCTTCAAGAGCATTTCCAGGCCGTGGTGCACTACGACCTCGCCTGGAACCCCACCCGGCACGAACAGCGGGAGGGGCGCGTCGACCGATTCGGCCAGCGGCGCAACTACGTCCGTGCGGTCACCCTGTACGGCATGGACAACGGCATCGACGGCATCGTCCTGGACGTACTCATCCGCAAGCACCGCACCATCGCCAGGCAGACCGGGGTGGCGGTGCCGGTGCCGGAGCAGAGCGATTCCGTTCTGCAAGCTCTGGTCGAGGGCGTTCTACTGCGCCGGGACGAGCCCGACCAACTCGCCTTTGATCTCGACCTGGGACTGGCCGCCCGCCGCGACGCTCTGCACCGCGATTGGGAGAGCGCCGCCGAACGTGAATCGAAGGTCCTCACCAAGTACGCCCAGTCCGGTGTGAAACTCGATGACGTCCAACAGGAGCTGACGGCACTCCGTCGCGCTCTAGGTACCCCGGCCGACGTGGCCCGTTTCGTCCGGCAGTCCCTCACCGGTCTGGGTGCTGGCATCACGGTTGACGCCGACGGTATCCGTGTACCCACCCAAGGACTACGCCCAGGCACTCGTGTGGCACTCGGTCTGCCCAGCGACCGTGAAGACACTAATCTGTTGTTCCGATACGACCTTCCGGTCGAACCCGGTCAGCATGCCATGGTGCGCACGGATCCGACGGTGGCCGCACTGGCCCGACACGTGCTCGAATCTGCCCTGGATCCCACGACCGACGGCCCGGCCGCCCGGTTGGGAGTCATCCGTACCGCGACCGTCTCTGCCCGTACCGTACTCCTGCTGGTGCGCTACCGGTTGTTGCTGACCTTGCCCGATCAACGCGCGATAGTGGCCGAGGACGCCCAGGTCATGACATACCGGATTGGCTCGGGTGGCCAGCGTCTGTGGTTGAACGACGAGGAGACGACTGCGCTGCTCACCGCGACCCCAGATGCGAATGTTCTGCCGGAGCTGGTCACCAGCGCGATCAATCGGGCGCTGGGTGAACTCGACGATGTTCAGGAATACCTGGAACAACAAGGTCAGGAACTAGCCGTGTCAGTCCGAGAGGCTCACCGCCGGATTCGTGGTGCGGTCGCGGCTCGCGTCGCCGGATTGAAGGTGACCCTGGGCGGCCGTCCAGACGTTCTCGGCGTTTACGTATATCTGCCGTCCGGATCCATACCGCAGGAGGGCACTCGATGACGACCGCTTCCGCGAACATCTATACGGCGGTGACGATCGAGGGCGGCCTTCTTCCCGCGGACCTGATCGGAGCGATCATCGCCGGGGACCGGGACGTGCCCGGCATCCGCTCCGAGGACTACCACCTGGCCAGCGGCGAACGCCTCGGGGAGGCGGCAACTCGCCGGTGGGAGTATCTGCGCGGCGTCTACCTTGGATTCCGCGATCGGCTCGCCGCCCTGCCCGAAACCGATCCGGCTACCACCCTTACCCGGGAACGCTGGATCCTGGTGCTGCTCAACGAGCTGGGCTTCGGTCGGGTGCCATTCGTTCGAGGCGGCATCGCCGCTGAGGGCCGGACTTTCGGCGTCAGCCATCGATGGCAGCACGTGCCTATACACATCATCAGCTGGCACACTCGGTTGGACGCCCGCACCGGTGGCGGCGAGGCGGGCCGGCCGGCCCAGTCCATGGTTCAAGACCTGTTGAACTGCAGCGACGACTATCTGTGGGCGATCCTCAGCAACGGCAGGCAGCTACGTCTGCTGCGCGACTCGACCACAATGGCCGCCAGCTCATATATCGAGTTCGACCTGGAAGCCATCTTCGACGGCGAGCTGTACTCCGACTTTGTCCTGCTCTACGCACTCCTGCACGTCTCCCGGCTCGAGCTGCTCGACAGGGCTGACGGAGAACCACCCACCCCTGCCGACTGCCGAATTGAGCAGTGGCGCAGCTACGCGGCCGAGACCGGCACCCGCGCTCGCGCCGAGCTACGTAATGGTGTCAAGGCCGCCCTCGAACAACTGGGTACCGGATTCCTGGAAGCCAACTCCCGGCTGCGGGACCTTCTGCGAGAGAACCGGCTCAAAGACCGAGAGTTCCACCACGAACTGCTTCGGCTGGCATACCAAATCGTATTCCTACTGGTCGCTGAAGAACGTGACGCCTTGCTTGACCCGGCCGCCACTGACGAGGTCAAGAAGGGTTACCTGGCCTACTTCTCCGCCAGCCGGCTGCGCCGCATCGCCGAACGCAGGCAAGGCGACCGGCACACCGACCTGTGGCAGAGCCTGGTCATGGTGCTCGACGGCCTGGGTGACGACGACGGGCTTCCCGATCTCGGTCTACCCGGACTCGGCGGTCTGTTCTTCCGCGCCGGCACGTCCAACGGCGACGATCAGCACCCGGACCTGCTGCGCGACTGCACACTGACCAACGAACGTCTGCTCGCCGCGATCCGCCCGCTCACCGAGATCCGCGATCGGCGCGGCAAGCGCCGCCGGGTCAACTACCGGCATCTGGACTCCGAGGAACTTGGCGGTATCTACGAATCTCTGCTGGAACTCATTCCTCGTCCAGACGTCCAGGTTCCACGTTTCTGGCTGGAAGAAGAGGTACGTGGTAGCGATCGTAAGGAGACGGGTTCGTACTACACGCCGACTCCGCTGATCGAGGCGCTCCTGGATACCGCCCTCGAACCGGTCATCGACCGGTACGCCGTCAGCGGCAACCCTGACGATCTGCTCGATCTGACTGTCTGCGACCCAGCTTGTGGCTCCGGACATTTCCTCGTCGGTGCTGCCCGCCGCATCGCCAAGCGCTACGCAGCGCTCTACCTGGGAGACGAGCCCAGCCCGGTGCAGATTCAGGCGGCGATGGCGAAGGTCGTGCGCCGCTGCATCTTCGGCGTCGACATCAATCCCCTGGCGGTCGAGATCACCAAGATCTCACTATGGCTGGAGTCCCTCGAACCGGGTAAACCGCTGGCCTTCCTGGACGGCCATGTGAAGGTCGGCAATGCTCTGCTGGGTACCACTCCGGCGCTGCTACGCCAAGGCATTCCCGACGACGCCTACAAGGCACTCGACGGCGACGAGACTGCCGTTCTTGCCCAAGCTCGCAAAGACAACCGAGCTGCCCGGGAACACGGCATCGACACGCTGTTCGGCCTCGGCGACACCGTGCCGGTCGATAACGAGTTCCTGGCCCGGCAGACCCGGGCGATCCTCAACACCACGATCAAAAACCTCAGCGATGTACGCGAACAGGCCCGCCGCCTACGCGCCCTGGAGAACGACCCGGACCGCCGCCGCAAGCTGCAGGCCGCCGACGCGTGGTGCGCCGCTTTCGTCTGGCCGGCGCGTTCGGACGGGCCGAGCCCGATCACCACTCAGAACATCCGTGCCATCGAACGGAGCGAAGGCCTCCCGAACCTGGTCGAGGACACCCTGAAAGCCATTGCCGCGGAATATCGCTTCTTTCACTGGCACGTGGAGTTTCCCGAGGTCTTCGACGTTCCCGCCGACGACGACTCAGAGGTTGACCCAACTACTGGGTGGCGCGACGGATTCTCCTGTGTTGTCGGCAACCCTCCCTGGGAGCGTATCAAGCTGCAGGAACAGGAGTACTTCGCCGCACGCAACCCGGATATCGCCAACGCGCCGAACGCTGCCGCACGCAAGCGGCTCATTATGGCTCTAGCTACCAGCGAGGAGCCGACCGATCGGGATCTTTACACCGACTTTCAGCAAGAGTTGCGCCTTGCCAGCGGCTGGGGCTGTCTACTTCGTCTGACTGGCCGGTATCCGCTTACCGGGCGCGGCGATATCAACACCTATGCGGTTTTCGCTGAAACTGGACGAACCATCATCAAGCCGCAAGGCCGGTGTGGCTTGGTCCTTCCGACCGGCATTGCCACGGATGCCACAACCGCGCCATTTTTTGGCGATTTGGTCCGAACTGGCACGCTGGCAGATTTTCTTGATTTCGAAAATGAGGAATTCCTTCTCAGCAACTCCGTGCATCACAGCTTTCGATTCTGCCTGCTCACCATATGCGGCCGGGAAGCAGTAGTCAAGAAGGCGAATTTCGCTTTCGGGTCTCGAAATATTGCCGACATCGAACCTCGGCGAATGAGCCTGCCGCCAGCAGACATCTTGCTCCTCAACCCTAATACCGGCACGACCCCACTATTTCGATCTCGCCGCGATGCTGCTATCACCCTCGGGATTTATCGTCGCGTCCCGCTATTCTGGCGCGAAATGCCAGAAGAGAACCCGTGGGGGCTGTCTTTTATGGCAATGTTTCACATGTCAAACAGTTCTAAGTTCTTCCACACTCGCCAAGAGCTGGAGGGAGATGGTTGGCAACTCAGTGGCAACACTTTTGCCCGTGGTTCGAAACGCATGCTGCCGCTGTACGAAGCAAAGATGGTTCACTTTTTCGACCATCGACTGGGGACATATGAAGGCCAAACAGAGGCTCAAGCAAACATGGGAACACTGCCGCGTGTTAGCAGCTTCCAGAAGGCGAACGCCGACTATGCTGCTCTTCCGCGCTACTGGATAGATCAAGAACGAGTCGAAAATACTGTACCGGATGACTGGGGGCGGGATTGGCTGCTCGGCTGGAGGAAGATTTGCCGAGCCGTCGATAAGCGAACTCTGATCGCCTCTCCTATGCCGCTTGCGGGATTCGGCGACTCAGGGAATCTCATGTTTCCGAGAAAAGGAAACCCATCTTGCCTAGTTGCAATGCTTTCATCCTTCGTACTTGACTTTGTTCAACGTCAGAAGCTTGCTGGAACTAACCTAAACTACTTTCAGGTTAAGCAGTTGCCAGTATTTCCGCCGGATCGATTCACTGAATGTGCCGTATGGGATTCACGACTCCGTCTAGAGGAGTGGATCTCGGCGAGAGCGAAGGAGTTGATGTATACGACGTGGGATATGGAGGCTTTTGCTCGAGATTTGGGAGATAATGGAGCGCCATTTGTGTGGCTTGAAGAACGGCGCTTCGCCATTCGGGCAGAATTGGACGCAGCGTACTTCCATCTCTATGGCGTGGAGCGTGACGATGTCGCCTACATCATGGACACGTTCAACGCGTTCCGGAACGACGATCCGGACCGGTTTGCTCGGACCAAGGAGATCATCTTGACGGTCTACGATGCCTTGGCGGAGGCCACGGCGACCGGCAGGCCGTACCAGTCACTGCTCGACCCGGCACCCGGCGAGGGACCTCGGCACGTGGGTGTCTAAAGTGGATGTTGGCTCGTATCCTGCCTAAGGTGCCAACGCAGCGGAGGTGGGACGTGTCGCAGCCGAACGTCGAGGAGACAATGGAGCAGGTTCTCGCCCAGCGTACGGACCTCGACCGTTACAGGAGCAACAAACGGCTGATGTTCGCCGCCGAGCTGATGCTGGGCCCGGAGGACGTTCACGACCTCGCCCGGAGCTCCTTGACGGATCAGCCCGGCGACCGTTCTTGCGACTTCGTCCACGTGGACCGGGCACAGGGCTTGATCGTGGTGGCGCAGGGCTACGAGGCCACCAGCACCACGCGACTGACTGTTGAGCAGCGCAAGGTCCGCGACCTCAACCAGGCCGTGAACCGAGTCTTCACGGCCGAGACAATTGGGCTGCCGGCACCTCTGATCGCCGCCATCCAGAATGTGCGTGCAGCCTTGGACGACGGCGTGATCCGGCGGATCGAGATCTGGTTCGTCCACAACCGCGACCAGCAGGCCGACCTGGAGGAGGTGCTGAAGGACGCGCAGGACATCGCACGCAATGCGGTCCAGGTACGGAATCCGCAGGAGGCGGAAGAGGTCGAAGTGGTTGCCCACCAGATCTCCCGGAAGGTGCTGGCCGACTGGTTCCGCAGCTTGCAAACCCCGATCCTGGTCACCGAGCCGATCCGAGTTCCCGTCGAGAATTGGCTTGTCGAGAACACGCCCTCCCGTGACCGCCCGGTGTGGACGGGATACCTGGCGACCGTGTCAATGGAGTGGCTCAAAGGGCAGTTCTGGGCACACGAGAACAACCTGTTCTCGGGGAACGTCCGCGGCTACCTCGGCAAGGTCAGCAGCGCCTTCAACATCAACAACGGCATCCGGGAGACTCTACGGACCGAGCCAGGCAATTTCTGGATTTACAACAACGGCATCACGGCGCTGGTCAACAAGGTCTACCCCGACGGGGGTGAGCTCGTCGTCGAGGGCCTGTCCATCGTGAATGGTGCGCAGACCACCGGCGCTCTGCACCGTGCGTCCCAACTGGGGGCACTCGACGAGGCCCGGGTGCTCATCCGGTTCATCCAGTGTGCCGATCCGGCGATCATTCAGAAGGTCATCAAGTACACGAACCGGCAGAACGCCACCGTGCCCGCTGACTTCCGCAGTAACGATCACGTGCAGCGGCGCCTGGTCAAGGAGTTCGAGAATCTGGGCGTCGTCGGCTACACCGGCGGCCGGCGAAGCACCGAGACCGACGGGATCCGCCGGACGCCGAGCGATGGGCTGTCCGCGACCTACGTGGCGCAAGCGGTGGCCTCGTTTCACGGCGACCCCGGTACCGCCCGTGAGCCGGGGACCATCTGGACCGTTCGCGACACCTATCGCCGGTATTTCAACGGGCGGACCACCGCAGCGCACCTGTTGCTCTGTGGCGGGCTCGCCAGGGCCGGCGATCGGAGGCGTGAGGTACTCAAGGGCGAGCCCAGAAAATTGGCGGCACAACAGGAATTCTTCGCGCGCCAGAACTCCACCTGGCTTCTCGTCGCGGCGCTCGCGGCCTCGCTACCCGTGATCCTGCCCAGGTGCCCCGACGACAAGCTGCGGATCCGCCTGACCGGCGGAGGCCTTGACCAGGCAAGTAACATTTGGCTGCCCTTCGTGGAGGCGGTCGGCCCAAGGCTCGAGGTCTGTCTGGGCGGTCTCCTGGACGATCCTCGTGCGCTGCGCCAGTCGGACACCGTACGCGAAAAATTGGTGTACTTTCGCGAACAGGTCACACCTGACATCGAAAGCCAGGACGATGCCCTTGCCGCGTTCCGGGATGCAGTCCGGGTGGTTGGGCCATGACCACGGACGACCTAGAAGCCGCTCCGGTCCAGCAGGTTTCGGCCCGGATGCTGCATACGGCGGCTCAAGTGCTCGCCGGTCATCGGGGCGGGATGCGGGCCCGTGACCTGTGGAACAGGGTGATCGAACAGGCGCCAGGACTCGACACCGCCTTCGAGGCGGCCCACACCGGCACCACGTCGGTACACCAGCACTTCCGCTACATCAGCATCAATGCCCGGCACGCCGGATGGATCTATAACGAAGAGCACCTCTGGGGCCTGTCCCCGGTCGGCCGCGCTGCCCTACGCGACTACCTGGACCCCGATGAGTTCTTCCAGCAGGCTCGCTTCGGATACCGCGAGTGGAAGCGGCAACGGGCCGGATCCGACCAGGTCGTTGACATGCTGATCGGCGTACCGGAAGGCAGTTGGATCGCGGCACCGGATCTGGCCCGGCAGGCCGGACTCGACGCCTCCATGCTGATCCGGTGGCTCCAAGGACCCCGGCCGGACGGCTGGCACCGGGTGCTCGACCCAGACGGCGGCCTGCCTGAGATCCTTGCGCTCGACGAGGAGGAGCGGCGCCATTGGGAGCAGCTTCTCAACGGCGACGACGGCATGACCTACATGTTCGGACAGGCCCACCCGTCGCGACGTGTCCTGGCCGAAGATCTGGCACTGTTCGTCGGGACTGACGAGCCTGGCCGGCGAGCCTGGTTGATCCGCGGCGCCAACGTTCAGGGCGAGAACCTGCTGCGTTCCCTCTGGCTTCCCCAGGGCTTGTGCTCACTACCTGCCTCCCGGCTACCCGAACTGCCCGCAGGGGTGAGCACCGAACAGGTCAAAGCCGCGATCAGCCGCGGGTACGGGCATGCCAGCGCGGCGGAACGCGCCAAACTCACCACCGAATACCACGCCTTCCTGACCCGGATGCGACACGGCGACATCGTGGTCAGCAACTCGGGCAACGAGTACTTCCTAGGCGAGTTGACCGGCCAGCCAGCCTTCGTCACCAGTGTCGGCCAGCGAGCGAACCTGCAGCGTACGGTCAATTGGCGCAACGTGTCGGCGCCGGTGGCGTTCCTCGACCTGCCGGATGAGGTCGCTGCCCGGGTTAGCAACCCGGATGCCGAGGTCATCGAGCTCACCGAGTTCCTCGGTGATCTGGAGGCCATGCTCGGTGAGGAGCCCGAGCAGCCGGTCACGGCCCGCGATTTCTCCCTGCCGGACGTCACCGACGAGTTCGCCGAATCGGTGTTGATGGACCAGGGTTGGCTGGCCGAATGCCTGGCGCTGCTTCGGGACCGCCCGCAACTGATCTTCTTTGGGCCTCCGGGCACCGGCAAGACCTATCTGGCACAGAGGTTGGCCGAGCACCTCACCGGCGCGAAGCCGGAGAACACTCAGCTGGTCCAGTTCCACCCGGCCTACAGCTACGAAGACTTCTTCGAGGGCATCCGTCCTCGGTTGGAGGGCAACGGCGAAGGGGTGGGTTTCGAGTTGCACCGCGGCCCGCTGCGGCGGCTTGCCGAAGCGGCGCGTGCTCGGCCCGACGAACCGTTCGTCCTGATCATCGACGAGATCAACCGGGCCAACCTGGCGAAAGTCTTCGGAGAGCTGTACTTCCTGCTGGAGTACCGCAAACGATCCGTCAACCTGCTCTACGGATCCGACGAGGGACGCGGGTTCACGCTGCCCGCGAACCTGCTGATCCTTGGGACCATGAACACCGCAGACCGGTCGATCGCCTTGATCGATACGGCGATGCGGCGCCGGTTCGCGTTCGTCGAGTTGCACCCCGGCGAAGAACCGATCATCTCGCTACTGGGCCGCTGGTTGGTGAAGGAGGGACTTCCACTGACTGCTGCCTCGCTGCTGGCAGAGCTGAACGCACGGATTGCCGAGCGCGACTACCGCATCGGCCCTTCCTACCTGATGCGTCGAGCGGTACACGACGATCCGGCTGGCCTCGCCCGAACCTGGCGTACCCAAATCCTGCCTTTGCTGGAAGAACATCATTACGGTGACGGCACCGACGTTGCCGGGACGTACGGCCTCGACGCGGTGCGTGCCACGGTCGAGCGCAACCCGTGACCGGCGCTTCCCCAATCTTTCTCGTCGAGGGCGGAGGCCAGGTCGAGGTCGAACTCGCGGGCAATCAGGCGTCATTGCTGGCAAGTACCAAGATCGTTCAGGTGACGCCAGGTCCACGGACGGGGCTATGGCTCGTACGCGACAACGCGCGCGTTGGGACGGCTCGTGTCGGCGCCGGAGCCGAAGCCGTGACGGTCAGTATCCGCCCGAAGGTGGCGATCGATCGCCTGCTGTTCCTGATCGGCTATGGCCGGCGCGGAACCTCATGGCGTCAGGAGGAGGTGGATGCCAGCGCCTATCCCGATCTGCTGCCGGCGGTTGCGTACGCGTTCGGCCGCGCTGCGGAACGCGCGCTGCGGCCGGGTGTGCTTTTGGGCTACATCTCGGAGGAGGACACGCTTTCAGTGGTGCGGGGCAGGATTCGACACACGGATCAGATCCGGAGACGGTTCGGACTCATGCCACCAATCGAGGTCCGTTTCGACGACTACAGCGTCGACATCACGGAGAACCAGCTTCTGCTGAGTGCCGCCGACCGGCTACTGCGTCTCACCGGACTGCCATCTCCCGTGATCAGTCCTCTGCGCCGCATCGGCCTTCGGCTGCCAGGCGTTCGCCGGCTCGTCCCCGGCCGTCCGCTGCCGCCCTGGTCGCCGAACCGGCTCAACAGCCGCTATCACACCGCACTGGGACTGGCAGAGCTCATCTTGCGCGGCGGCTCTTTCGAGTTCGACGACACCGGTCGCCGGATCGCCGTGGACGGACTACTCGTGACCATGTGGCAGGTATTCGAGGACTTCGTCACCATCGCCATGGCTGACGCGCTCCGCCCCTTCGGCGGGCGTTGCCAGCCTCAGGACCCCCGCTTCTTCCTCGACCACGCCCGGCGGATCAAACTCAAGCCCGATCTCGTCTACTACCGGCCGGACGAACTGGGCAGGGAAACGCCAGTTGGCGTGATCGACGCCAAGTACAAGCGGTCGGCGGACAACGCGGACATCTACCAGATGCTCGCCTACTGCACCCGGCTGAACCTGCAACGTGGACACCTGATTTACGCCGCGGGCGAAGCAGACGCTGTGGAACACCATTTACACACCGAGCACGGGATCACCGTCGTACAACATTCCCTCGATCTCGCCGGCCCATCGGACTCCTTGTTGAATCGAATCAACGAGATTGCAACCGAGTTCGCAGCCAAATAGTGCTGACACAGCTTCAGCCACCAGCACGTCACGCGCCGGCCAAGGCTAGTGCCTCGTCATGCGGCCCTGAAGGGGTAATCCGGGTAGCGGATCTTCGACTCGGCCGCCGGCTGTGGTAGCCAGGGGTCGTCGTTCGCACCGGGAATCCCAGCTACCCGCCGGAGCCTGCCCTATGTGCACGGTGGACACTCGAACTATGTCGATGAGGGATGACCCCGCCGAGGAACGCGAACAGTGGATCACGGCGATTTGTGGGGGCCTGGTCGGGCAGATGGCGGAGCATCCGGCGCTCGATCTGGCGGGGATCGTTCCTGGGCTGGGCGACATCGACATGGTCCGGGCCCTACTCGTGGCGCGTGTCGCCGCCCTCGTTTCCGCTGGCCGCTCAACCGCTGACATCGTAAGGCTGCTCGCGGACAGCGGTGTTCTCGCCGAGCCAAGCGTCGAGCCAGAGCTGTTGAGTGGCCTGGTCGGGATGGTCCGGCGGCAGTTGGCTTCTACCGGGATGGGCGACTCGGTTTGGCTGCTCGGCTGCGGGCTGCGCGCGTGGAGCCCGGAGAGCACCTATCAACTCCTGCTGGAGCTCTGGTCAGAGCGGCGCCTCGGATCGGTCCCGCGTGGCCGGGTCAAGCGGGAACTCGCCCGGCTGTGGGGTGTTCGGGATCGGGCCTGGCTCGAGGACTGCCTGTCGCGCTCGCCGAGCCCGCTGGAGGCGTACGCGAACATTTGGGCGACGCTAGAGGCCGAGCCGGACGTCCGGGTGCGGACCTGCGCTGCGATCGCGTGGCGCGGAGACGCCGAGAGCGAGCAGGCGCTCGAACGCTGGACGGACCCGTTCATCAGGGACGCCTCGAAGGCCCGGCACCTACTCACCATCGGGATGGACCGGATTCGCGCCGAGCAAGCGCTGCGGTTCCTGCGCCGTCTCAAGGACTCGCCCGATGTGAACCTGAGGATGATCACGTCCCGGGTCATGGAGATCATCGAGGGGCAGCGGAAGCGGGTCCGCGAAGCGGTCAAGGGCCTCGCCACACTGGAGCGCGATTTGTTACGCGATCGCACCGACGAGGAACGCTTCCAGGACGGGTGCCTCGCGGAGCTGCTGCGCTGGTCGTGCACCCCAATGGTCAGTTCCTGGACGGACGGGTCGGACGCGACACACGGCCTACGCGGTCCGCTGCCCTGGTGGCGGATCCATGTACGCGGTGACGACCAGGTGGAGGCAGCCACCGCTGCCCTGGCCGAGGGGACCCGACTCCTCGGTCTGACCCGCGCCCCTGCCCGGCCGGACCGGTTGGAGCTGATCTGTCGCCGACCACGCAGCGGCTCACCCGGCCTGCGCGCCCACTTCGCATTCGACCTCACCAACCCGGCCCACGCCGGCGAACTCCTCCTAATAGGCCGACGGGGCGACATCTGCATCGACTTGGTCGCGACCTCCGACATCGAGGAGGACACTCACTTGGGCACGCTGCGCGTCACGGCCGCAGACGAACTCGCGCAACTGCTGACCGAGATCGCCTCGCTTGCGCTCGACGACCTCCCTGGCAGCCCTGAGGTGGATGCCGACGGCCACGGGGCCTCGACGCTTGGTGAGGCGCTGCGGCAAGCCGCCGACAGTGCCGCGAGCCTCGACCCCTGGTCTGCCGACCGCGCGATACTGGTCACCAGGTCGGCAGGACCCGCCGGGGAGGTCGTGCTGGAGACCACCGACCCACCGACGCCACTGGCACGACCCCGCCGAGGCAAGGCGGCACCGGAGTCGGAGAGCGGGTTCGTCTACATACTGCGGACTCCCGCCATCCCCGACATGCTCAAGATCGGCTTTTCCCGCCGGCTCCCCGAGGACCGTGCCGACGAGCTGTTCAGCACCCCGGTGCCCTTCCCCTTCGAGGTGACCTACCGCGCCCTGACCATGCGCGCCTACGAGGTCGAGCAGGCGGTTCACCGGCTGCTCGACGCCCAGCGGGTCGCCCCCGACCGCGAATTCTTCCGCGTCGACCAGGCGATGGCCGAGGAGGCAATCCGCTTCTGCCAGCAGCGGGTGACCGGGATCGCTAGCTGGGAACCGATGCCTGTGGTGCACCGGTTACGCGCTGGTGACCGGATCACATTGCCGCTAAAGGCCGGCCAGACGTTCGTCGTCACGGCGTACCCGAGCCTCATGGCGCCGTCCGCCGAGGCGATCGACATTTGGCAGGCGCTCGCTGACGGGGACCTGCTCGAACTGCACGTCACCGACGATCCCGGAATGGTCCGCGGCCTGAGCGACGGCGACGAAGGGGCCGAGGAGGACTTGCTGCCTTACCTCAACCGCGACGGCAGCGCACCTAACGGCCACCTGGTCGGCCGGGACCGCCTGGTAGCCGGGGACCGGCTCAGCTGGCTCTCTGATCACGCCCACGTGGTCTTCGAGATCCACGACTTCTGCCAGGTCGTCTGCCGCACCTGGGACCTGCAGTTCGATGCGGAGACAGGCTTTCCGTTACTGCTCAACTACGTCCTGCGGCCGGTGGGTCCCGCCGCTGCCGCACGCTTCCTGGAGGTGCTCACGCTGGACACCCCGCGGACGTGGGCCCCGCGAAATCCCGATCCGGCGGACGGCTGGGCGACGGCCGCCACCCGCGCGAGCCGGCCAGAGGACTGGCTGCCCCAACTGCGCCGACAAAATTGATCGCCACGCATCCCCACGGCCTAGTAGTGCTTTGTTAGGTTGGTACCAGTTGGTGGCAGAGTGGGCAGAATTCGAGCCAGGTCGCGAGTTGGTATTGCAGTTCGCGCAGGACGGCGTAGAGGCTCAGGTCTGCCCTGTTGCTTTTGGGTCTGCGAGCCGTAACTGGGTGAGGAACAGTTGGGCGGCTGCGGTGAGGGTGACGTGGCGGTGCCAGCCAATCCAGGAGCGGCCTTCGAAGTGGTCGAGCCCGAGGGCGGTCTTGAGTTCGCGGTAGTCGTGCTCGATGCGCCAGCGGCTTTTGGCCAGGCGGATCAGTTCGGTAAGTGGTGTGTCGGCGGGCAGGTCTGATAGCCAATAGTCGGTGGGTTCGTCCTGGCCGGGTGGCCATTGCACGAGCAACCAGCATTCGGGCAGGACGCCGTCCTCACCCCGGTGTGGTGCGCGTTGGATGGCGCGGCCTGCGGGCCGGATCCGTAGGGCGATGAAGTGTCCGGCAAGGTCGCGGGTGGGCTGGCCGGGGGCGCGATCGGCGGTGGCGATCCGGTCGCGCCAGCGCACGTGCCGGGCGCGGTGGGCGCCGTGAGCGAGGGCGAGATCTTTGAGGCTGCGGGCGGGTTGTGGGTATCTCGGTTTCGGGTGCATACCGACCCTGGCGTAGGGGACCTCGCCGGGTTGAGCGTCGCCGGGTTGGGCGGTGGTCGACGAGGTGGTCGCCACGATGTAGCCGATGCCGCGTTCGGTCAAGCCCTGGCGGAACTCGGCGACCTGCCCATGGCCGGCGTCGGCGGTCAGCAACGGTGGACGCAGGCCCCACCCGGCCAACTCGTCGAGCATCTCCAAGGCCATCATCCACTTTGGCCGGTACCGCTGCTCGTCAGGCAGCTTTGAGGCTGACCGTCGCCGCAGGATCTGGTCGATCCGCTCGGCGGGTGGCGGCCGTAGGCGCGTGTGTGGCTTCTTCGCTCCGGCCTGGTCACGGGTCACGGGTTGCTGGCGCAACCTGCGGGCGTGCGGGTTGGTGATCTTTCCGTCAGTGTCCGCGGCGCAGGTCTCGTCCCAGGACTCAGGCACGAACAGCCGCCAGTCCAGCACCGCCGACGCGTTGTCAGTCGCGGCGTGAACGCTCACGGCGATCTGGCAGTTCGCGACCGAGAGTGCCGGAATACTGCCGGGCCACGCACGCCGAGGCTTTGCCGTCCTTGGGGAACCCGGTGTCGTCCACCACCCACACCTGCGGGCACACCAGGTCAACAGCGGTCTTCGCCAGCCGCCGCCGCACACCGGCGACATCCCAGGTCGATGAGGTCAGGAACTGCTGCAACTGGTGGTGATCCACCCCGAGGCGCTGCGCCATCGGCTGCATCGATTTGCGCCGACCGTCCAGCATCAGCCCTCGCAGATACCGCAACCCGGTCGCCCGCTGATCCGACCGCGGCAACCCCGCGAACAGCCCGGCCGCGAAGTCCTCCAACCGCGTCCGCACCCGTGCGAGTCCTCGCTCGTCCACAGGCGGGAGCCAAACACAACCCAAACAGCCCTACAAGCGACACACCGGAATAACCTAACAAAGCACTACTAGGCGCCGACAATCGAAGGGTCACTCGGCTACGAGAGAGGCCTTTTGCTCTGGGACGCTGACACCCGGTCCCATGCTTGCCCGGTGTCCCACCGGTGCGACGGGGTAGGAGACTGGAGCGCGTCGACGACGTAGGTCTCGCACTAGGGCCCAGAACAGAAAGATCAACGGGGCTAGGCAGCCGACGTTGCCGACGATCGTGCTGCCCCAATCGGGGTAGCCGTTCGTGACCGTGGCGCCGATCGCGCCGACCTCGCCTACGAGGAAGACGATGATCGCCACCAAGAGCAACGTCCGTCGGGTCCGTTCCCACTTGACTCCGGCGGGCCTTTCAATGCGGGTTGGAGCATTGCTTTCGAGGGCGTACTGGTGGTGGCTCGACCTTGTGGCCGTGACTTCCGCCGTGTCCGGTCTAGGGACGAGAACGCCCAGGCTCTGCCGAGCAATCTGAATCGCGTCGTGCAGAGCGGTGAAGGCATCGTTCTGGCGTAGTGAGAATGGCATCGAGTCGGGGTCACCCAGCGGGGGTCTTCCGCCGAATCGGCCACCCCATCGCACTGGCGCCGGCGGTCGGCCCTGGTGTACGACTTGGAGGTACCCGTGGAAGAAGACCGTCCCGGGTCGCATCGCAAGTTCCGTGACCTGGCTGAGATGGATCTGTTGGTCTTTCTTAAGGGCCGGCCCGAATCCGCGCCAGCGCACAGTAATCCACTCACCATCGAACTGTACGGACCCGAGTAGACCCTTGCCATGCAGCGGCACGGCCGTCTGCACGAATCGATGCGTTTCGGGGGTGCGATCGTCCTTAGCAGATGGACGATGCCGGGGTGTCGACGGGAGAAGAGTGGCTGGCAGGGGGAGTGGCGTGGGCGCGGTTGGCGTAACCACGGCGACGATGAGTTCGCCCTCACCGAAGCCAAGCCGGCGCGGGCGTTGCGGCGATGGACCCGACACGATGCGGTGATAGACGTACTCGTACAGTTCGGTGACGGTGATCAGCCCATCGCCGTCGAAGTCGGCGGCGCCGGTTCTAATGCCAGTGGCGACTGCCTCGGTGAAGTACGACGGCTGCTCACGCCCCATGCCGGAATCGCTGAGATCTTCGAAGCTGAGTTCGGTGTCGCCGGACGCCGTGATGACCGCCACGCCGCTACCCTGTGGTAGGTCCCGCAGGAGGGTGCGGACGTTGATGTCTGAAGACCGGGCTCGCATGCCACGGATGAATGCGCCGCTGAAACAGCAGTCAATCAGTACGACTGTGCTCCTGGCTCGGCTCGCGGCGAGTTGCCCACGTACCCATTCGGCAGACACAGATGTAGATCCGAGCAGATCCGGATGAGTATCAGCGAAGACGAAGTGCAGGTCGCCGCGGATATTCTGGTGGCCGTGGCAGGACAAGTAAAGCAAGTTGATGTCGTCCGGCTTCGCCTTGCCGAGGAACTCCTCGATCGCCCTCTGGGCCTCGTTGGCCGTACAGTCGACCCGCATGGTCACCGTGTAAGCCGAGCCCCTGGGGTCGGCGAGTACCTCGCCTAGCACCCGGACGTCATGATGAGCCGCCGGCAGCGCTGCAAATCCAGGATGGGCGTATGCGGCGCAGCCCAGCAGGAGCGCCCGCCGAGATCGACTCACGGCTGCGGGGTCCCCGACGCCACCTTTTCTAGATACGCCGAGACTAGGGCCTCGCGCTGCCGGCGAGTTACGACTCCGCGCAGCCGCTGGCCATCGATCTCCACTTCGATCTCTGCCGGTTGTCGACGCAACCAGGAGGCCAGAACGTCGACAACCGGAGTCACCAGTTCGGGAGCCATCGAGACGACGAGTGCGCCGACCGCGACCAACTCCAAAGCCTTCGCGCCGTCTGGTAGGGAGCCGGCGACAGCTGGAGACACCTCGTTGACAGCCAGGCCGAGCAGTTCCGACTGGAGCTGCCGCGACATGGCCGCTACCTCGGATGGTGTGTACCCGATGCCGCTCACCCGGACACCCAGTACTGCCAGATCACCCATTCATGCCTCTCCTCCCACGTACGGCCTGCTGCGAAAGACGTGCCGATGCATATTACCGAAGTCAACAGGGGTTCGGCGCTGTCGTAGATCGATTTGGCCTCAGTTGGACAAAGGGCTATCGCCACCCGGCTACGGTTGATCATTGGCAGACCGCTGTCTGGTGGCCGCGGTACCGAGCACTCCCGCCGCCTAAACCGAGAAGAGTCTTGGTGTAAGAACGGGCCCCCGCTCGTCGTCAGGAGACGAGCGACCGGCAGGGCCCAGCGCCTGCTCGACTACGGAGTAGAACTGCTCGGCATCGCCCCCTGACCGGGCCTGCCGAACGCTATGTTGCTGCAGGTGGCAGTGCTCGGCGGAAGCGGTCCGTTGCCGACCATGGCGACGGTTGGGTTGTGGTATCGATCGCCCCACCGGCACGAACCCCTTGCCTGCGGTACGCCTCATGACCATCGCTCCATCCATGATCAACATCACGATCGTCAAGGCCCAAGGATTCGCTCCTTAGACGAGGTCGTTAAAGATTGTGGAAATCCAATAGGTATAGGCCCCGAACACCGGTGACGGCTATGCCGGAATCATCCGGCAACCAGACGACCTCCGAGATATCTGCCTCAGTTCGGAGCATTGCCAGACACCGGATTGTGGCCGAATCGACTTGCCAAAGCCGCACAGTTCGATCAGCGCTCACAGTTGCCAACCGATCGCCTCGGGGCGAGCTTGCAATGCTAAGGATGGCGTCACGGTGACTGATCCCTGCGGCCCGAGCTACCCCAGTCTGTGTTTCTAGGACCAGCAGGCCACCGTCCCGGCAGCCCACCACGATTCCGGCCCCGCCCTGAGCTGCTTGCAACACGGATGCGCGTCCCGGCGGAAGCACGGAGTGCCAGAGGATTGCGGCGGGCATCGTGAAGACTAAGACAGCACCGCTGGCGGTGTGTGCGGCCAACCAAGTGCTGTCAGGTGCGGCGTCGAGATGGATAATCCGATCGTTGGTGAGTTCGTCTCCCGCTTGCCACAGTCGGCTGAGGGTAAGCCGACGGTTCACCCCGTTGGCAGTGCGGGTGAAGACTTCGATGCCTCGTTCGACGCTAGAGGCCAGCCAGGAGCCGTCCGGTGCCGCGGCCAAGGCTCGCACGATCGACTTCGTGCCTAGGGATGTTGGCAGGGAATACCGCTCGTCGGTCTCCGCTTCCCATACCTTGATTCCGTCCGCCGTGGTCGAGGCCAGCCAAGCCCCATGAGAAGCAGCGACCGTAACGGGATCGGCCATTAGCGTGTTCAGTGTGCAGAGCGTAACGCCTTTGGTGGCATCGCGGATTACGATACTGCCATCGGCGCGGACGACTCCGATCCAGCGCCGTCCTGATCCCGGGACGATGTTGCGCCACAATCTCCCTCCATTGGAGTCGAAGCGCAGAGGGCGTGTTGCATCAGTCGATGCACCGGTCCGGGTGTTCCATGTACGGACTACGCCATCGCCTACTGCAGCAACCTCCGAGTCGTCGTCGCCGATGACGGTCAGCGATCGCAGCCGACCTTGGAGCCCAGCCGACAGCGCGTCCTCAGCGACGTCGACGGCTGGGTCCCAGATTCGGATGGCACCATCCTCGCTGGCGCTAGCTATCCACTCACCGTCGGGTCCACTAACGATCGCGGTAACGCGGGCCTGGTGGCCGTTAAAAGACGTCCTGTGGCCAGAGTTACGGTCCTGGACCTCGATTGCGCCGTACTCCGTACCCCACGCTAGCCACTCACCGATCATTGACATGGACAGAGCTGAGATCACACCAGGGTTGTCTATGCTGAAGGTGTCTGAGAAGTCACCGTCATGCCAGATGTAAAACTGGCCTCCCGCGCTCGCGATGAAGCCCTCGCTAGGGTCGGCAACTAATCCGAGGACCGGTTGCCCTGTGCCGAGATCGAGTGTCCTGACCTTACTGCTTGCTAGGTCCACTAAGTGGACCCGTCCGGCACTCGAACCGAGGGCCACATCCCAGCCTCCCTTAAGAAGACAACCCGAGAGGACCGGGTCGAGGAAATCTGACAGCAACTCCTTGCTTGTGGAGTCCCGAAAGTCGTGGAGGTAGGTCACTCCTTCGCGGGTACTCGCCACCACCCGGTGCTCGTCCACCATCACCACCGACATCACCCAACTGCCGTCAAATTTCGCTCGCGCGACTGGCCCCTCATCCGTGACGTCGAAAAGGCTGGCAGAGCCGTCGTCGCCCGCAGCGACAAAACGGCCCTCGGCAAAGGTGGATAACGACCGCACCCAGTCGCGGTTCGCCTCGTACGACCTGGTGAGAAGGCCAGTAACGGTGCTCCACGCGCGCACGGTGCCGTCGCCGCCACCAGCCAGCAGGATGCGTCCGCGATCGGCTGTCGCCAGCGCTAAGACCTGTGTGTGACCTCCGGGCATCACCCTCAACAAGGATGTGTGCGGCGCGTCTGGGAGCGAAAAGCGACCGACCAACTGTGGCGTCACCTCCAGCGCCAGAAGTCGACGAATCTCGGGACCCCACCCCCGCTCGTCGAGGAGTCTGCTGGCGAAGATAGCGACCACTGACCGAGCCGGATCGGTTTCGGTCAGCAAGTTCGCGCTGCGAAGCAGCACACGCCTCAGCACCCGGGAACGCGGGTCCCGCACCAACGACAGGTCGACCGCCACAGCCACGGGTCCGGCGAGGACGAGTTTCTCGGCGATCCAGCGCAAGTCTGTGATGAGGTCCGTAGCCCGATTCATGTCACCTGACTCGCAGAGGTGATAGGCAAGGTGCCGCCACAGATAGTCTGCCGATGGCTCAAGTCGCCACCACGCTGTTACCGGAAGGTTCTCGGCGGACGGCCGCAGCATCTGCTCCTCAGGCAGAGTGATCGCCATGGCATCAAGGAAGGTTCGGTTGAGTTCATGGAGCCGTTGCTCGCCAAGGTTTCCTCTCAGAAAGGCGCGCACGACATCGTGGAGCTGGAGGTAACTTCTTCCTCCTTCTTGGTCGATGGTAGTCAGCGACAGGTTGGCCAGTTCGGCGGCTGTATGAGCTGAGCTGATTTCGTCCAGGCCTGCGGTCGCCGTCCAGAGACGCGTAACCGTCTCTAAGTCGAAGCGCTCGTCCTCTGCGAAGATACTCAGTTCACCGAGGCGCTCGGCGGCGTCGTTGCCGAGCAGGGTCGTTCCTGCCTCGATTGTCGCCCGGACTGCCCGAGCACGCTGCTCGGGCACGTCCAGGTCGATGGACGCAGTCGGGAGTCCGAGGTCGTCGACAGCAGCAGGCCCATGGTCCCTAAGCCGGGCCAGAATTGACGACGCCGCAGTCATGGTGTCGTGACCGAGAGTGGCGTGCCGATGCAGGATTCGATTAACTAGGCGGAGCAGCAGCGGCCATCGGCCTGTGTGCCGTAGCAACGCTTCTGCCGCATCTGGTGCCAGGTCAGGAATTTCCCACCCTAGAAGGCGCCGGGCCTGGTCTTCGGACATTTGGTCGACTTTGACCGTGATCGCTTTCTCCGGCAGCACGGCTGGCGATCGGGTAGTGACGAGCCGTACGGCTTCCGGGCCGCCCTGCAGAAAGGGCGTGAGCTGATCCTCCTCCCACACGTCATCGAGTACGACCAACATGCGACCGCGCTCGCCTAGGAGCCTGCCCAGGTGTTGTCCGGCCAGGCGAGGGTCCGCGAATCCAGGTCGTTCACCCGTGATCAGTTCCACCAAATCATTAATTTTGTCGGCGATTGGCGCGGGGCCGCGACAGTCGCGGCCCATTGTGATCATGTAAATCTTGCGTCCAAAATGCTTCTGGACACGGTGATCAGCACAGACTATTCGGGCGAGCGTGGTCTTCCCGAAGCCACCTGCGCCCCGGAGAGCGGTCGTGATTCCCACGGCGCTCGTGGTGCGGCGCCTCCGTATCGCCTCGACGACCTCCTCCAGCTCCCGGCCTCGAGGCACGATCCACCGTTCGGGTATCGGGGCAAGGGGCGGAAGCGGATCGCCGGGGCTGCGGTCACGATGGGCACTGATCTTCAGTGACAGCCACGTCAGGAATGCGGTTGCCACAGTAACACCCACAGTCCATCGGAACGGATAGCGGCGGATGTTTTCCAGGCCGGCGGGCCAGCGTGTTTCGACGTTAGTCAGGGCGTTTATCGCGACGGCACCGATGCTGGTCAACAGGCTGACAGCGACGGACACTATAACGATCGAACTCCGCCCTGCACCCGGTCGCAGCTTTCTTCCCACCGAAATATCACCGTGACTTAAGCGATTAAGGCTTTGCCCGCAGTTATTATGCGCGGTCGTCGCCGACGAGAATCCTTTATACCCGATCCCGTCAATCCTCGCACCCCAGACCGGCGTTGGCGCTTCAAATTCGGCAGTCAGCTGTACTGATATCGGCTCATTACTGGCTGAACTATTGCTTATGCACCTAATCGGATATTTGGCAGGCCTGCGGGTGGGCTGACTCATTAGTACGAATAACGGTTTCGCCGAATGGAGCAGGCAGGTCAGGTTGTGCTAACCATCTCGTCGCACGGTTGTTGGGACAGCAGTCACTTCATTGGGGTGAGGTGCGGCTGGTAGGGCCTTGAGTAGCTTGGTGGCGTTCTCGGTCGGTGCGCCCGACAGCAGGCCGGTGATGGCGCAAATGGTGGCGTCCAAGTGTTCGCGTCGGCCGTGGCAACGGGCCAGCATCCGCCAGTTCAAGGTACCTATCGCAACATGGAGCGCGTGCGGGCTCCGGCCCGCGCTGAGCGGGTGAGCTCGCTCAACGCCACGACGGCTGGTTGGGACTGCTCCTGGTGGACCTCGCCACCCAGGACTCGATCGACACCATCGTCGAGCGGCTGCACCTTGAAGCGCCCGAACAGACTGGTGACGACGACGCCGACCTGTTGCGGTCGCTCCAGCAAACCGCCGCTCAGGCGCAATTCGCCATCATCGACGGCCAGGAGGAACTGCGCCGGGTCATCGAGAATGGCGACGTCGGTTCGTGGCGGGTGTTCCTGCACCCCGAGCAGCGCCACTACGCCGTCCGTCGCTACCGGGGTCCCTTCCGGCTCTCCGGGGGGCGCCGGAACCGGCAAGACGGTCGTACTCCTGCACCGCGCTCGTGCGCTGGCCTGCGAACGCCCGGATGCGCGGATTGTTCTGACGACCTTCACCACGAACCTGGCAGACGCGCTGCGCGACGGTCCCGGCTAGCTCGATCCGACGGTTCAGCAGGCTACGGTCCTCACGCAGTCCGGCGTGTACGTGACAAGCGTTGACGCGCTGGCCGCCGCTGTCATTCGTGCCGCCGGTGACGGCATCGCCAATGCCATCCAAGCGGTCCTGGGCGACGTCCGATCCACCCCGACCGGCCGTACCCCGACCGGCCGGTGGCGGGACGTCATTGAGGCATCGGCGACCCCGCTGCCCCCGGAGATCGTCAACGAGACCTTTCTCAGCGCCGAGTACGCGCAGATCGTTCTGCCCAACAAGGTGAAGAATGAGAACGAGTACCGCCGGGTACGCCGGCCCGGCCGCGGGGTCGCCCTCGACCGTGCCAAGCGGGGCAGCGTCTGGGCGCTGGTCGCTGCCTACCGGGCGCAGTGTCGCATCGACGGCACGCTCGACTTCGCCGAGGCGGCCGCTGTTGCTGCCGCCCACCTGACAGCCAGCGGCGGCGAGGCCGACCACGTGCTCGTCGATGAAGGTCAGGACCTGTCGCCGATGAACTGGCAGATGCTGCGCGCCCTGGTCGCGGAGGGCGCGGACGACCTGTTCATCGCCGAGAGCTCCTACCAGCGCATCTACGGCAGTCGTACGGTGCTGGGCCGGTACGGCATCAAGATTGTCGGCCGGTCGCAGCGGCTCAGCCTTAACTACCGCATCACCGCCCAGAACCTGCGCTTTGCGATGGCCATACTCGACGGCGGTGACTACGTCGACCTCGAAGAGCGGGCGGAGGTTACCGGCTACCGCTCGGCGCGTTCGGGGCCGGCACCAGCGGTGGAAGCCGTCGAGTCGCTCGTCGCCGAACTCGACATGATCGCTGATCGCATCCGCTCGTGGTGCGATGGTGGGGCGACACCCGGGACGATCGCGGTTCTCGTAGCCGACAAGTTTCAGCGGGAACGGGTCGTCAACGCGCTCAACGAGCGCGGTGTGCCCGCACGGGCAGTCGACCGTGACCGCCCGGGAGAGGGTCGGGTGCTGGTGATGACCATGCGCAGGGCCAAGGGCATGGAATTCGCCAAGGTCGTGCTCGCCGATGGGGGGTCCCAATCGGCTGCCGAGAAGGTCAGGCTCAACGATCTGGATGCCATCGAGCGGCAGGACGCTGAGCTGCGGGCCCGGTCATTGGTGTACGTGGCTGCAACCCGTGCTCGCGATGAGCTTCTGGTGTTCCAGCGCCCATAGTTCTTGATTGCATCGGGTGCTACCGCACTGCAAACCCGGCCGAGCCGGGCAGCTACCAGCGGTAGTCGATTATGGCGTCAGCGTCTGTGTACGGCGCCGGTGGGGTTGCGGTATCGATCGCCCCTCGGACACATTATTTCCCCACGAACTGTGATGGTTGTTCGTGTTTTGCGTGATCCCCGTCCCGTTGGGCGGGGATTTTTGCTGTCGTGGCGAGGAAGCTCCCCGCCGGGGTGAGCGGATAGATCGGTTTCGGCTTCGATGGTCCACGCGTGGTGGTCACACACAATGATCATGTTGTTGGTGCGTAAGTAGGCGGCAAGCTTTTCCTGGGTCAGGGCTGCGCAGTGCGGGATGGCGACGGTGTAGCCCGCGGTCGTGTCGGGTGCGGTCGAGCAGGTGGTCTTCCCGGATGTAGAGGATCGTCGGTTGGGCGGAGCTCCTGGTGCGGGTGCTCGTGTGTCCGTCTCGGCATCGGTAGCCGGGTCGGCCGTGGACCCAGTGGGAGTCCATGATCCGGCCGCACACGCCGCAGCAGATCACTCCGGCCAACACATAGTGGCGGGGGACGCCGTCGGTAGGGGTCGGTGCGCTGCGGATTGCCTGAATGGCGACGAAGTTTTCTTCGCTGACCAGCGGAGGGCGCGCGATCTCGCGGGAGATGACCCAGTCGGTGGGGGCGGTCCACCGTTGGATCTCGTGGACCCGCTCAGCCCGGGCGACACCGAACGCCCTGCCCGGCCGGCGAAACGTGCAACCACCGGAGCCCCGTGCCGGCCGTGCGGGGCATTGAAACATCCTGATGATTCATATATAGTAATCCGATAGGAAAGCGCTTTCCTGAACCGACTTCGGGAATGTTTCCGAAGCGGTAGCAACCTGTCCGTTGAGAAGATGACGCGGCGGCGCGCGTCCTCCCTGCGTCAGGCAACCACCTGATCCCACCCCCGTCATCCGGGCCGGCGTTTGCGCTGCTGCGCGGATGCGAGCGCGAGAAGGATTGTCATGAGCTTTCAAACCGTCCCAGAGGGCGCCCGCCGGCGGCGCCGGGCGCCAGTCCTCGTTCTAGGGCTGAGCGTATTGCTGCCATTTCTGTTGGTGCCTGGTCAGGCACACGCCGCGATCCCACCGCAGGACCCCGGGGTTACATTGCGCACCTACGACCTCGGAATCGATCGGTCCGGACTCTGCACGCTCAAGCCCGGACAGACTCCCAACGTCGACAAGCTGATGCCCGTGATCGACTGGTCGACCCAGGCCGACTTCGGCGTCGCCGACAGGTTCCACACCCAGGTCGTCGCGAACATCAACATCACCACTGCCGGCTCGTACGTGTTCCGGCTCACCAGCGACGATGGCTCCCGCTTGCGCATCGACAGAAGCACCGTCGTCGACAATGACGACGCGGACAGCACGTTCACGACGGTCATCGACCACGACGGCCTTCATGGCGCGTCGCCGAAAGACGGCACCATCGACCTGTCCGCCGGCTATCACAAGCTGCGCATCGAACATTTCGACAACACCAGTGGGCAGGCGCTCAGACTCGAGTGGCGGCCACCGGGATCCACACAGTTCTCGCTCGTGCCGACCACGGCGCTGAGCACCGAAGCCGGAGTGACCCGGGTGACCGCACCTGGCACCAAGGAATGCGTCGAGGGGGTGGACAGCCCGGGGGACGGGCTGCCACTGAACGCGGTGCATCCCAATTACACGCTGACCAATCTGCGTCCCAGCGGGTTCGAGCCAAAAGTCACCGGGATGGACTGGCTGCCCGACAACAGGCTGGCCATCACCACGTGGGGCGGCGACTACGGCACCACCACGCCGCTTGGCGAGGTCTATGTCCTGGGCAACGTCACCGGCACCACCTCCGCCGCGCAGGTGACGGTGAAGAGGATCGCCACAGGGTTGCAGGACCCCATGGGAATCAAATATGTGGACGGTAAACTGTACGTCGCGGAGCGGTACGGGCTGATCGAGCTGACCGATGCCAACGGCGATGACATCATCGACAGCAGGCGAACGGTGGCGACCTGGCCGTTCGGCGGGACCTACCACGAGTTCGCGATCGGCCTCCTGTACAAGGACGGCTACTTCTACCTCAACCTGTCGGTCCAGATCACTCCTGGCGGACGCTCTACCAAACCGCAGCTCGCCAACAATCGCGGCACCGCTATCAAAGTCAACAGGGCGACCGGACAGGTCGAGTACACGGCAAGCGGGTTGCGTACCCCGAATGGCATAGGGTGGGGCCCCGAAGGCGGCATCTTCGTCACCGACAACCAGGGCGACTGGCTACCGGCCAACAAGCTGGTGCATCTCAAGCCGGGCCGGTTTTTCAACCACTACAACGATCCGGCCGGTCCGTTCGACTCGAACGCGGTCACACAGCCGGTCCTGTGGCTGCCGCACAACGAGATCGCGAACTCGCCGAGCACACCGCTCATGCTCACCCAAGGCCTGTTCGCCGGCCAGATGCTGTTCGGTGATGTCACCTATGGCGGGATCCAACGCGGGTATCTGGAGAAGGTCAACGGCGAGTACCAGGGTGCGGTCTTCCGCTTCACCCAGGGACTCGAGGCCGGCATCAGCCGGATCACCATCGGCCCCGACGGTGCGATCTACGCGGGCGGCATCGGCGGTGGACAGGCCAGCAGCAACTGGCGTCAGCAGGGCAAGCTCACCTTCGGTCTGCAAAAACTCACCCCCAGCAGTAGCAACGCCTTCGACATCCTGGCGATGCGGGCGGTCGCCGGTGGCTTCGAACTCGAATACACCCAGCCGTTGTCGGCCGCAACGCTGAGCTCGCTGGCGTCGCGGTACGCCGTCCGGCAATGGCGTTACACCCCGACCTCCAGCTATGGCGGCCCAAAGGTCGACTTGGAAACGCTGAGCGTCACGTCGGCCATCCCTTCGGCCGACGGCAAGAAGGTCACGTTGCGGATCAACGGCTTGAAGTCCGGGCGGGTGGTGTACGTGCACTCGCCACGGCCGTTCAGTTCGGCTTCGGGGCAGTCCCTGTGGAGCACGGAGGCCTGGTACACGCTCAACTCTCTGCCCGGTGGCCCCTACGAAGCCGAGTATGCGGCGCTCAGCGGCGCGACCGCAGGGTCCGAACATTCCGGTTACAGCGGAACCGGTTACGCCGACTTCGCGGCGACCGCCAACACCGGCGCACACACCGAATGGACAGTCAACGCGCCGAGCGCGGGAACTTATTCGCTGGAATTCCGTTACGCCAACGGCGGAACCGTCGACCGGCCTCTGGCCATCGCGGCCAACGGCACGACTGTCAGCCCAGCGCTTTCGTTCCCGCCGACGGGTGCGTGGACCACCTGGCGAACCGTATCGCTGAGCACAACGCTCCCGGCCGGGCAGAGCAAGATCCGTGCGACCACGACGGGCGCCAACGGCGCCAACCTCGACCACGTCGTCGTCGCTCCGGTATCTCGCATCCCCCTGTTCGACGGCACCGGCCTGGCGGCATGGGAGAACACAAACGGCGGCCCTGCGACCTGGCCGGTGGCCGGCGGATCTATGGAATCGCTTGGCGGAAACATCCGTACCAGAGCGAAATTCGGCGACTTCAAGCTGCACGGCGAGTGGCTGCAACCCGCCTACCCGCCTGAGGTCACCGGACAGGCCCGCGGCAACAGCGGATTCTACCTCCAGGAACGCTACGAGATTCAGGTGCTGGACTCCTACGGTGACACGACACTGGCCAACAACGAGGCCGGAGCCATCTACCTCAAGCGTGCTCCCGACCGGAACATGGCCACCGCGCCCAACACATGGCAGACGTTCGACATTACGTTCCGCGCGGCGCGGTTCAGCGCGACAGGCGCGAAACTCGAAGACGCCAGGGTCACGGTGGTGTGGAACGGCGTTGTTGTCCACAACAACGTCGCCATCAACGGACCCACCGGAAACGGCCAGCCCGAAGGGCCGACGCCTGGCTCCATAGCCCTGCAAGACCACGGCGACCCCGGCGAGAATCCCCGCTTTCGCAACATCTGGATCGAACCGCTGAGTTGACGCACACTCTGGTGTCGCCGCCGGTTCCTTGCGGCGGCACCAGAGTCCTGCGTGTCCGCCGGACCGGGCCACGTTGTCGGAGTACGGGTCGGCGGCGGTGATGAGGTAGACGTGGCCTTCGGTCGCCTGCTGGATCACGTCGGTGAGGCCCGGGTGTTACCGGTCGTCAGGGTTCGGCGCACAAATCTAGCGCGGCGTCGATGTCGCTGACGCCGATCGTCCGAGGTTACCGCGCCAAACGACCGTCCAGCTGATGGAGCAAGTCGTCGATCGCGTCGCGGCGGCGATCGTCGCAGCAGCTCACAGCAGGACCTGCGAACCATTGCGGGACGAGGGCAGTTGATGTTGTATTGGCTACGGCAGCGGCTAGGTCGGTTGCGGCCCGAGGAGGCTGCGGTGCTTGCACTGCTCGGCCGATGGACCGCCATACACCGAATGTGGGTGCTCGCTGGCTGGAGCGTGATCACGCTGGCCGGTGCGATGCTCGGAGGTGCGGTTTACGACCGGACCCAGTCGGTGGACAGTCTGCGACCCGACGCGGAGTCCATGGTCGCGCAGTCGCGCATCGACCGGCTCGACCCGCAGGGGGAGCGGATCGTGGCGGTCATCGCGGGCCGCGACTTCAACGCCACGGCACTGGTGGACAGCGCCACGCGGGTGATGTTCGACATCCGCGCGATCCCGGGAGTTGCGTCCGTCACCGATGCCTACACCGCAGGATCTTCGCAGGTGGCCGCCGATGATCAAAGCTCGCTCGTCGTCGTCGAGCTGCGCCCGCAACTCAGCGACGACGAGGCGCTCGCGGTGGCTGACCAGGTGGCCGCCGCACTGCGCCGCATCGACGCCCCCAGGGTGCTGGTCGGTGGGGAGCTGCTTGCCGAGCGGAGCTTCGGCGAGCAGGCCGTCAAGGACGCCGCCATCGGCGAGTCGATTGCGCTGGTGGTGCTCTGCGGCGTTCTCACCGTCGTGCTCGGCGGGCTGATCGTAGGCAGTCTGCCGCTGGCGGCCGCCCTCGCCGCGGTTGCCGCAACGCTGCTGGCGCTCAGCGGGCTCGCCGAGGCAATGCCGGTCAGCGAGTACGCGGTCAACGTCGTCACCCTGCTCGGTCTCGGCCTCGCCGTCGACTACAGCCTGCTGATCCTTGCCCGATTCCGGGAGGAACGCGAGGCGGCCCCTAGGGCACCGGTGGCGGAGTTGCTCGCCGCGACCACCGCGACGGCCGGACGTGCCGTACTCGTGTCCGGTCTCACCGTCGGTGCGGCACTGGCTGGTCTTTTCGTCTTCGCCGAGCCGCTGCTGGCGGCGATGGCGCTGGGTGGAGCGCTGGTCGTCGGCATGGCCACGGTGATCGGGCTGACCCTGGTCCCCGCGCTGATCGCCCTGGCACACCGGCGTATCCCGCCGCCGCGAGGCGCCCGGACACGGTCCTCGGCGGGCAGCTCCCGTCGCCCGGCGCCGGGTCGGCCCGGCCTGCTGGCGCGGCTGGCGGCGTTCTCGCAGCGCCGTCCCGCCGCGGTGGCGTTGACCGTGACCGCCGGCCTGCTTCTGCTGGCGTCTCCGTTGTTCCAGATCACGCTCGCCAACTCCGACGCACGGTCGCTGCCGGCCGCCAGCGAGGAGCGGTTGGCGTACGAGGCCGTCGAACGGGACTTCGCCACCTGGGCCGCGCAGCCGGTCACCGTGCTCATCGAGGCCGGTGCCACCGAGCCGCCGGTGCGGGCGTTGCTGCAACAGTTGCGCGACCTCACCGGCGAGGAGGAGCTCGACCTGCGCTCGGACCTGCCGGGCGACGTCACCGTGGTGGACTTGCGCCCGGCCGGCCCGGCGAGCGGCGAACCGGCCCAACGCCTGGTCCGTGACCTGCGGGACCTCGACATGTCGGTGCCGCTCCTCGTCGGGGGGCCCGCTGCCGAGCTCATCGACGCGCGGGAGTCGACGGCCGCGCGGCTGCCGATCGCGGTGGCCGTCATCGTCGTCGCGACCGGGCTGCTGCTGGTCGCCTTGACCGGCTCGGTCGTCGTACCGGTCAAGGCCATCTGCATGAACATCCTGACGCTGCTGGCGACCCTCGGCGTCCTGGTCGCCGTGTTCCAGTGGGGATGGGGTTCGGCCCTGCTCGGGTTCGAACCCTGGGGGGCTCTGGACATCACCACACCGCTGCTGCTCTTCGTGTTCATCTTCGGGCTGTCGATGGACTACGAGGTGTTCCTGCTCGCCCGGATCAAGGAGGAGTGGGACCGCCGTACCGCCAACGGCCGGATCGACAACGACCGGGCGGTCCTCGCCGGCATCACCGCGACCGGTCCGGTCGTCACCACCGCGGCCGTGGCGCTGGGTATCGTCTTCCTCGGCTTCGCTCTCGGCGAACTGATAGCGGTCAAGGAGATCGGTGTCGGCATGACTGTGGCCGTGCTGCTGGACGTCACCGTGGTCCGTGGACTGCTGCTGCCCTCTGTCATGTCCCTCCTCGGCGCGGCGAACTGGTGGCGTCCCGGTCGCCGTGCGACGCCCGCGTTGTAAGACGTCAGTTCAGTGAGTGAGTAGCTGGCGTAGGCAGATCAACGAGCAGGCGACGCTGACCACGCCTTCGTGGATGTCGGCGGGGTGTTCGTAGAAGCTGCGGAGACGTCGGAAGCTGTGAAGCCGGGAAAGGTCCATTCGACGACCCAGCGCAGCTTGCCCGGCCCGGAGCCGTGGGCGCTGCCGCGGCGGGCAATCTTCGGCGTGATGGCGGCGTTGCCGCGGCAACCGGCTGTCCTTGTGGCGAGGACATGGGCTTCGCCCCGCACGTTGGCCGAGTAGTTGTACCACTCGTCCGCACGCTCCCACCGCTGCGGCGAGTGTTTCGTGGAAGGGTGAACCTGGTCCTCGACCCGTACGGTGCCGGGCAATCCAGGACTGGAGCCGGTATCCGCGTGACCGGACATCAGCGCGCCGATCAGGTTGTCCCACCAGGCGTAGTTGCCACGCGTGACGCCACGGTGCTCCCACTGATCCAGTCGAATAGCAACTCCGCCGCGCGCCGACCCAACTCGACCGCGTCATAGGTGACCAGCGCGACCGGCCGGGCAAGCAGATCCACCAGCTCGAGGCCTTCACCTACCCACGACATCAGACCGTGTCGTCACACAACCTCAACCAACCTCCCTGGACAGCACACCTAGTCGCCGAGCTAACGGCAACGAGGCGGTGGGTGCAGCGTCGTCGCGCGGACTGGCGGCCTCATGCGGGCCGCCCTCAGTGGTGAGGGCTGAGGAAGTCGGTGATGAGGGTGGCGAGCTCCCGTGGGCGTTCGGCGACCATCGCGTGGCTGGCGCCAGCGAGGTGCCGTACCTGCAGAGACGGGTTGTCCACAGTGGCAATCCGTTCGGTGGTGGCCTTGCGATACGCCTCGTACAGGTTGTGGAACGGCTGTTGTTCGGGCAGGTCCTCGGTGGCGAGGACGAGCAGCAGCGGGCAGCGGGTCTCGCGGTAGGCGGGCATCAGGTCGAGGGAGTCCAGGGCGTCCCGGAGCTGCCGGGTGACGTCCGGGGCGGGCCGCAGCCGGCTATGGCCGTCGTTGCCGGGCACGAGATTGCGTTCGAAGGCCGTCGCCCAGTCGTCGGGTGCGGCGCCGTAGCGCTGGGCCATGGCCCGTTGCCCCGCGAGCATGGCGGCCACCTGTTCGGCGGTCAGCGGTGCGGCCAGCATCGCGGCCATCCCGTCGAAGGCGGCCCGCAGCTTGGCCAGCTCGGTTCCGACCTGCTCCGGATTCAGGCCGGTGAGCTGGTCCGGGCGGTTCAGCGGCGGATTGCCGTCGAGGCTGACGGCGCCGGGGCACTCCGGGTGGCGCTGCGCCCAAAGGGTGGCGAGCATGCCGCCGAGGGAGACGCCGACCACCGCTGGGGAGGTGAGGCTGAGGTGCTCGGTGACGGCGGCCAGGTCGGCGAGTACGTCGTCCCAGCGCCACGGTCCGTCTCCGGACCGGCCGTGACCACGCAGGTCGACGGTGACCACCCGGTGGGTCGGGCGCAGGTGCTCGGCGAGGGTGGTCATCTGGGCGAGGTTGCCGCCGGCGCCGTGGAGGAGCAGCAGCGGTTGTCCGGGTCCGCCGAAGTCGCGGATCGCGATGGGCACGGTGTCGGAGTCGATGATGGTCTCAGGCACGTCGGGTTCCTTCCGTGAGCAGTCGGTCGCGTACGGAGGCGGAGCACACGCCGCCTTCGGGGTGGCGGGCGAGTTTGTCGCGGGAGACCAAATCGTGGACGCCCTGGCGGGTGATGCCGAGCATGGCGCCAGCCATCGCGTACGACACGGATGCGGCGGTCGGGTGGCCGACCCGTCGGGCGACGGCCTGGCCCAGAGGACTGCGCCACCAGTCGATGGGTGGGTCGAAGGGTCCGTCCGCCGGGTAGAGGGTGGAGATCGCGCGCATGATCACGGCGACGGCGGCCCGGTCGTCGCCGTTGACGATCGTGGTCGCCCAGGATCGGGCCCGTTCCCGGATGACGGCGCGCAGCGGCTCGACGGGGTCGTGGCCGCCGACCAGGATTTCGAGTGGGTCGAGCAGACGGATGTCGATCAACCGGATGAGATGCTCGGTCAGTTCCTCGTGGGTTGGCGCCATGCCGCCTCCTCCGTCACTTGACACCCATCGTCAAGTACTTGACGTTGTGTGTCAAGCGCGTTGGCGTGAGCACGACGGGTGTGGTCGACCGGTGCCCGGGCACCAACGGCGCTACCGCTCCGGGGACCGCAGGAAAACGCGGCGCACCACTGCGGAAGACCCCACCGCCGCCGTCGACGTTGTACGCAGCGCCGTCGCCCGGTTCACCGCACGTGCCGTCACCATCGCGCAGGGGCTGTCGGACAACGGCTCGGCCGACGGATCCTTCGCCTGGCGCGAGGCCTGCCACACGCTGACCATCATTGGAAACAGGACCGGCCGTTACCGACCCCACACCAACGGCAGGGTCGAGCGGTCCCATCGCACCCTGACCGACGGCGGCAGGCCGCGTTTGCCAGCCGCCGACTGGGCTTCCTCCTCTTCGATTTCTCCCTCGAGGAGGGTCCGCGTGTCGTCCCTGCCCGCGATCGTGCCGGCGTCGAAGTCGACGTCGGACCACCGCAGCCCGCACACCTCTGCCTGCTGTCGCAGAGCCCCATCAGCGACAGCAGGCAGGCGACGCGGAGTCGTTCGCCCGTCGTCGCGCGGACTGGCGCCAACTTGGCCTTCGCCCTGTCGCGGCACCGGCGACGATTGTTTCGGTCCGCCTAGAGTCGAGGGAACCCGAGACCCCTCGACCCGCGTTGAACGCTCGTAAGGATCTTCATGGACGCTGAGACGTTGGCATCCCCGCGAAGCGGTAGGGCGGCGATCACTCACGCCGAGATGCGGATGCCAGTATCAGCAAGCTTCGCCGTCGCCGTCGTAACGGGCGCGTGCGTTGCGGATCTCGTGCTCGTGGGTTTCCGCCCAGCGGCCGACCTCAATGATGAGTGGCAACAACGATCGCCCCAGGTCGTTGAGAGCGTAGTCAACACGCGCAGCAGGGCCGGAATTCGGTGTCCGGTCCACCAGCCCGTCGCGCACCAGCGCCCGCAACGTGCGGGTGAGGATCCGCCTGCTCAACCCGTCCACGGCCCGATCGAGCTCATTGAACCCGTACGGCCGTTGCGCGAGCACCGCCATCAGCAACACGCTCCACTTGTCGCCGGTGCGCCGTAGCACGTCCACCGCCGCGCACGTGGATCGGTCCTGTGCCGAAACCGGCACCGTGAGGAGTGGAGACATCGATGTTCCCTCTTTCGCCGTCCTCACCGTCAGCCAAAGATCGAGCGTACCGGCAAGTGGGAGGGGCATCCTGTGCGCACATTGGTCATCACCGGCGGTACCCAGGGCATCGGCAAGGCGCTGACTCTGCACTATCTGGGCCGAGGCGACCGAGTCATCGCCGTCGGAACGAACCAGATCAAGGGCGAAAGGCTACTCGCCGAAGCCGATCGGCTCAGCGCCGGCGACCGGTGCTCGTTCCTGCCCGCCGACCTCAGCTCGCCGACGATGACAATCCGGCTCGCCGACCGCCTACGCACGGCGTACCCGAGTATCGACGCCCTTGTGCTCGGCGCCTTCCGCTACCAAACCAAGCGCCAGGAAACCGCCGAGGGAATTGAGCGCACATTCGCACTGTACGTGCTCAGCCGGTACCTGCTCGCCGAGGAACTACGCACCGCACTGGAACGTGCGCCACACCCGGTCATCGTGAACCTGTGCGGCACCGGCAGCAAGGCCGGACGGCTGCACTGGGACGACCTCCAACTCCGCAGACGCTACCGGCCCTTGGCCGCCACCATGCAGGGCGCCCGCGCCAACGACCTGCTCGGCGTCGCCTTCACCGACGAACATCCCGACAGCCCCATCCGATACATGCTGTACAACCCCTTGTTCGTGAACACGGGACTCGCCGAACCATTCAGGCAACCGACCCGAACTGCGGTAAGCATCATGGCAAAGCTGTTCGCCACGCCGGTCGACAAGGCGATCGAGCCGATCGCCGAACGGATCGACACACCATCCGACTCCGCACTGTCCGCCTTCCAGGTACGCCGCACGATCGACGTCACCGGCCCGGCCTTCGACCTGAACGCCGCCCGCCGACTGACCAGCACACTACGTAACCTGATCATCAAGAGCGTCGAGGCATAGGCAAGGACCGAACGACACTGGTGGGCCGCTGCTCCCAGGGGTGTCTGTGGCTGGTATCCCCACGGCTGGGTCATCACACAGCCGCCAGGCACGTCCGTGACGCCGACGAGCAGCAGATCGTCCATCTCCGAAAGCCAACCCCAGTCGTCCTCGTCGCCTGGCTCGGGCTCCCCGTCGACGTCGTAGTGGGCGAGAAGTTCGTTTTCGGTCATCGGGGTGCCGTCGAGCCGGCGGATCGCCTCGATCGCCTCGATTCCGGCGACGCAGAGAAGCCCGGGGACCTACCCTTGCCGGCGAATGCCCGGCACCTGTGCCGCATCGATCCCGGTCAACCCATTCTGCTCGCCGCCATCGTCCCGCACGACCTGCTCGTCGCGCATCCCGTCCGCATCGTCCGTCCGGCGCCACCGAAGGCAGCAACGCCGCGGTGGGCGTCGCGGTCGAGTCGGCGTTCACCAGCGGCGTGCACCTCGCCCTGGGTGTCGCGTCGGCCACGTTCTTCGCCGGGGCGGTGCTGGCCGCAGCAGTGCTGCTGCGCGCGGTCTTCCGCTAGGGTGTCAACAATTTCTCAGGGAAAGGCGGACGCCTCACCAATGGACACCATCCTCCTCACCGATGCCAGTCGCATCATCGCCGGTGTCGTGCTCCTGACCGTCATCACCGTCGAGTTCGGTGGCTTGTTCATGACCGGGATCGCACGTGGCGCGGTGGAGATGACCCCCTTCCAGAAGTCCTTCGCCCGCGCCGGGCACGGCCATGCGGGTGTGTTGGTGACATTAAGCCTTATCTGCCTGGTGTTGGCTGATCTCGGCGATGTCGACGGCGCGGCCGGCTGGATCGCCCGGATCTGCATTCCTTCGTCGGCGGTGGTGATGTCGGCAGGCTTCTTCGCCGCCTCCGCCGGGCGGGACCGCACCACCCCCAACCGATTCATCGTCGTGTTGTACCTGGGTGCGGCGTTGCTTGCCGTCGGAGTTGCGACGCTGGGCATCGCTCTGCTCGCCGCCTGACCACTCGTCCGGCGACGTGCCGGCACCCCACGGGGGTGTCGGCACTCGTCGTTCCGGGATCCCGACAGTGTCCGGAAGCGGCGACGCCGCCGGCGGACGCCTGCTGCGATTTCCCGGTACGCGAGTGCCGAATGGCTTTCCAGAAAGCCCGCTCTCGGCGGAAGAGACCGCATTAGAGGTTCCAGCCCCCTTTCGCACTCGTCAAGCGTTGGTACGCCAATCACGGCGGGTCAAAGCCGAGCTTCGTGTGGGTCGGACTTCTTCGCCGGTTGGGAGAGGCGTTATGCACCGCAGGTCACGGGGCGGCAGCTGTCGATGCCGGCGCGCTCGGCGGTGCGGGGCAGCGGTGGGTGCCAGCCAATCCCACCCACCGCTGCTGATGCGGGATGGCCAAACGACGGGTGGGCTCGGTCTGGCGGTGGCCCGCCACCTCGCCGCTGACCGGTACGCGGTGACGATCGTCGGCCGTGACGAGGGCCGTGGTGCCGCTGCGGCGAAGGAGATCGACGGTCGGTTCCTGCGCGTCGACCTCTCGGTGCTCGGCGAGGCCCGCGCCTTGACAGCCCGGCTCGCCGGTGAAGGCAGCAGCCGTTGGCCAACGGCTGGGCCGCCCAGTCCGGATAGCGGTGCGCGAGCATCCGGACGCTGCGGTCCAGCGCGGAGCGCCAGTCGCCGTCACCGGGGGAGTACGAAGCGCCAGCCACGTTGAGGTCGATGACGCCGCCCCAGGCCGCCGGGGCCGGCTCGACACCGCGAGCGGCCACGTCGACGGCGAAGGCGAAGGTGACGGCAGGTGTGTCCGGCAGCGCGACGACGGCGAGGTCAGCCGGCCGGGGTGGGGCCTGCCGGGACAGGGAGCAGGTTGCGCTCCGCGAAGACCTTCTTGGCGACGAGCGTGGCGTTGACGGCCCGCGGCACGCCGCAGTAGACCACCGCCTGCAGCAGCGCCTCGACTATCTCCGACGGCGTCAGGCCCGCGTTGAGTGCCCCGTTGACGTGCACCTCCAGCTGTGCCCCGGCATCACCGAGGCCGGTCAGGATGCCGAGGGTGAGCAGCTCCCGGTCCCGGCGCGCGAGTTGGGGCCGGACGTAGAGATCTCCATAGGACCAGGCGACGGAGCGACGGCTGAGCTCCGGTGAGACGTCCGCGAGGGCTTCCAGAAGTCTCCGCGCGGCGCCGCCGTCGGCCTGTCGCAGCGCCTCAAGACCCCGCTCGTACTGCTCGTCACCCGCCATGGTCACGCCCTACCTTTGCCAATCGTCGTGTGGGCTAGACCGGCGGGTACCCGTTGCCGTGCCGGACAAACAGGTCGCGTCCTGCGTGTCAGTCGATAGGGGCGCGGCCGGTGAGATCAAGGAAGAGGGCCTCCAGGCTGCTTTGCCGTGCCAGGTGCGGCCGGATTCTGCAGGTTTCCTCGATCGGTGGGCTGGTCGCCTACCCGGCGCTCGGCAGCTACCAGGCCTCCAAGTGGGCACTGGAAGCGATGTGCCAGTTCCTGGCCGACGAGGTCGCCGCCTATGACATCCAGGTCACCCTGATCGAGCCGATCATGTTCCCCACCGAGCTGGCCACCGCGTCACCCCAGTCGACGCCGGACCCGGCGTACGCCCATGCCCGCGAAGCCCTCTATGGCGGTGCTGCCGGCGCCGGCTTCGTGCCCGGCGACCCGGCCGCCACCGCGAAGGCGGTCCTCGCGCTGGCCGACACCCCGAACCCGCCCCTGCGGGTGCTGTTCGGCATCAACGGCATCGACTCCCTACGCACCGAATACGCCGCCCGCCCGGCCGGGCTCGAAGAGTGGGACCACATCTCCCGCCTCGCCCAGGGCAGTCCGGCGGAGAAGTGACCGCCGTGACCCGCGGAGTCCACGCGGAACTCGCCGACATCGTCCCACTCCTGTCCGAGTTGCCGTTCCACGACTTGGCCGCGACCCGGGACGCCACCCGGCAGGCCTACCGAGTTCGCCGAAGTCGACCTGAGCAGCGTCATCTTCACCGAGCGCCTAATCCCGGGCCCGGCCGGGCCATCGGCCGCAGGGCGATGGCTATTCCGGCGCGGCGCATCTGCGCACCGGACCCCTCGGTGGCCTGTTGGTCACCTCGGGTGGGGTCGGCTGGGCGGATCACTATGACTCAGTGCTGCGTGTTGGGGACCCGGCCTCCGGGACCTGCGGTTGGAGATTGACCTCGGCCTCGGCGGCGTCAGGTCGTGGAGGCCGGGGCCGTCTCGCGGACCAGCGTGACAGCGCTGCGGTTGGCGACCGGAATGATCAGCGCCGATGCGGCGAGCGCGGCGACGGCGATGCCCAGCCAACCCCAGAAGCCGAAGGCGATGACCAGGCCGGAGAGCGCCGCCGGGCCGATGATGTTCTGCGTGATCACGTGCAGGTCGAACGCCCCCAGGTACTCGCCCTGAGCGTGCTCGGGAGCGAGGCCGAACGCGAGCCCCCAACCGGAGGCGGCCTGCATCACCTCGGCCACGGAGAGGATCAGCACGGCGGCGACGATCGCTACGGACGCCAGGACCACGTTGTCGTCGAGCGCGGTCACTGCCAGGACCGCGCAGCCGCCGGCCAGCCAGTAGCCGGAGCGCCGGGCAAGCCGACCGGCGCCGTGCACGGTGTCCGCGCCCCGGCTGGCCCGCACCTGGAACAGGATGACGAACGCGGTGTTGACGATCAGCAGCAGAGGAATCAGGAAGTGCGGCAGGTCGGTGCGGTTGAGCGCCCAGAGCGGCATCGTCACCAGGATGATGCTGACGTGCGAGGCGAGGACCGTCGAGACGCCGATCACCGCGAGGAAGCGTGGGTCGCGGACTGCGGCGAAACGCTTGAAGCCCACCGGTGCGGGACGCGGCGGCACGTCGGGCAGGCGGGCGACGAGCAGCGCGGCGCCGGCCATCAACGCGGCAGTGGTGAGGGGGATCAGCACGAGCAGCCGTTGGCTGAGGGCGGCGACGGCCGCCACGCCGATACCGATGCTGAATCCGATGTTGAACACCGACCGCATCATGGCCTTGAGCCTCACCCGCTCCTCGGCGGGCACGAGGTTGCCGATGAGGGCCCCGTTGGTCGGGCCGGTGCCGTACTCGAGGAAACCGACGGTGACCACCAGCGCGAAGAAGGCGGGCGCGCTGTCGACAAGGCTGTAGAGCCCGAATCCGACCGCCAGCGCGGCGAACAGGATGACGAGCAGGCGGCGGGCGCCCACCCGGTCGGCGATCACACCGAACAGGACCGACGAGAGGAACGCGGACAGGCCGGCGGCCGACAGGCCCAGGCCCACCTGTCGGGCGTCGAGTCCGACACGCAGCGTGAAGTAGACGACGCTGCCGCTGAGGAAGACTCCCTTGCCGATGGACTCGGCCAGTCGGATCGCGATCAGCTTCCTGCGGAGCGGGTCGGTCGGTACCAGGCCGGCGACAACGTCCGTCACTCGTGACAAGGGCATGGGTCAATCCTGGCGACGGCGGTGTCCGGCGGACAGGGCGACAGGTGTAGCGCGTACGGGACGACGTCCCGGATCGGCCGGGAAAATCCCCCGTGGACTCCCGGGTCGGCGGCACGTCGACCGCCCGTAAAAGGTCCGCTGTGGATGGCTTCGTCAGGGCCAAAACGGAAACTTTGGTTCGGTTTTTCAATGCGTCAAAAGGCTGACCGAGCCCGTTCCCGGGATCACTTCTTGTGTTGTTCTGTTGGCCGTGAGTAGATGTTCATCGCGACGCGGGGTCGGCGCTACCGCGGCGTTTCCCCGCGCGACTAAGACACGGCGGGCCGTTCGGACGGGGTGAGGTGGATAGATGGTCAGCGTTGGCTCGGCCTCGGAACCGACTCGGAACATGAGGCGGTATCCGGAGGAAGTCACGGCGGAGACACAACCCGACGCGGTGACGGTGGTCCTGGCCGACGCTCAGCCGGTGGTGCGCAGGGGCCTGCACGCCCTGCTGTCGCCGTCGGCTGAGGTCGCCGTGACAGGGGAGGCGGCGTCCGCGCGGGAGGCGTTGGCGCTGGCCACCGCCACACGTCCCGACGTGCTCGTTCTCGACGTCGAGCTGCCGGGGTTCCAGGCGGGGGTGACGATCCAGGAGATCAACCGGGTGTCGCCCTCGACAGCGGTGCTGGTCTTCACCGCGGTCGAGGACGAACACGCGATCCTCGCGGCCATGTGGGCGGGCGCCCGGGGCTACGTGCTCAAGAGCTGCCCGGGCGACGGCATCGTCCGGACGATCCGGGGCCTCGCGACGGGTGAGGTCATCCTCGGCCCCCGGGTGGCCGACAAGCTCATCGGGCAACTGAGCCGAGAGCCCCGCAACCAGCAGCTCTTCCCGGAGCTGACAGCCCGCGAGCGGGAGGTGCTGGAACTGATTGCCTCGGGTATGCGCAACGTGGCGATCGCCAGGAAGCTGAATCTGTCCCCGAAAACGGTCAGCAATCATATTTCCATCATCTTCAGCAAATTGAACGTTTCTGACCGGTACGAGGCGATCGAAGTCGCCCGCCGGGCGCGGTTGGGGCGCCCCGGGCCGCCCGGCTCCCATTCACCACTGGTGCCTGGTGGCAGCGTCCTGCTGGCCGGCAGGCGTGGTGTCGTGGCGCCGGGCGCGGCCGCGTACGCCGGCGCGCGGTCGGTGCGGGGGTGAGCGGGGTGAGCCTGGACCGCGACGCGATCGCCAACCGACTGGAGCCACGGTTCGGCCGGGCCGCGCACCGCTGGGTGGGCACGCTGCGCCAGCGGCTCGACGACCTCGTCGAGCAGTGGGAGTTGACTCTCGGAGACCCGCTCAAGTCCGGCAACTCCTCGGTGGTGTTCCGGTGCGTGGGCCCGCTCGGCGACGCGGTGCTCAAGCTGTCCCCGGACAGCTACGCCGTGCGGGAGGAGGTGGACATGCTGCGCCAGTTCGCCTCCAGCGGGCGGGTGCCGGCGGTGAGGGAGTCGGCCAAGGGCGCCGTCCTGCTCGAAGCGATCCACCCCGGCACCCTCGTGGAGAAGATGCCGCAGCCGCCCTCACCGCGGGAGTACGCCGCCTTCCTCACCGATCTGCACGGCGCGGGCGACCCGGCTGCCGCTCCCCGTCAACTGGCAGACTGGATCGACGTGCTGTTCAACTCGGCGACGCACCGGGGCGCCGACCTGAGCGGGTCCAAGCGGCTTCGCGACGACCTGTTCGCGGTGCCCACCGACACCGTGCTGCTGCACGGGGACCTGCACCTCGGCAACGTGCTCAGCGGCGCAGGCAGGGGCCTGGTGGCGATCGACCCGATGGCGTGCGCCGGTGACCCCTGCTTCGACGCCGTCGACTACGTGCTGGAAGGTCTGGACCGCGCGGAGATGGTGCGCCGCCGCGACGAGCTGGCGAGCGCCGCCGGCATCGACGTGGGCCGGCTCGACGCCTGGTGCCGGGTGACGGCCCCCATCGGCGCCACGTACGTCAGCAATCCCGTGCACTCCGCCGAGCTGGCGGCCTTCGGGCGCGGCGAGTACTGACCGGCCGACCACCGCCCCGGTCCGACGGCAACCCGCGTCGGACCGGGGCCGCGCCATGCCCGGGGACCGGCGTCGACGTGTCGCCGACGCGACCGGGAGCTTTTCCTGGTGGGGCAGGAGAACGTGCTCTGCCGCGCGGGACGTGCCGGGCCGCACGATCGGTGCATGGTTCGTACCGGTCGTGCTTCCTTCGCCCAGGAACGCCTCTATTTCCTCGATCAGCTCCAGCCCGGAAACCCGGCGTACGTGGTGGCCTTCGCGGTGCACCTGCGCGGTGCGCTGCGACCCGAGGCCCTCCGCACGGCCCTGACCCGGGTGGTCGCCCGGCACGACGCGCTGCGCACCACGTTCGCGGTGGTCGACGGTGTCCTCACCCAGCGGGTGTCGTCGACGCCCGCTGCGGACGTCGACATCACCGCCGACGGGTGGGTCGATCGCGCCACCCAGGAGGCCCACCTGCGGACGCTCGTCGCCGAGCAGGCCCGGCAGCCCTTCGACCTCGCCGACGGGCCGGTGGTACGGGCCTTCCTGCGCTCCTGGGGCCCGGACGAGCACGGCCTCGCGGTGCTCGTGCACCACATCGCCTGCGACGGGTGGTCGGTGGGTCTGCTCCTGCGCGACCTGGCCGCCGAGTACGACGCCACTGTCGACGGGTCGGTGGCCGCCTACGACGAGCCGGCCGAGTCGTACCTGGCGTACGCCGAGCGGCAGCACGAGACGTGGCGGCGGGACAACTCGGGCCTCGACTTCTGGCGTGCGGCGCTTGTCGACGTGCCACAACTGGCGCTGCCCACCGACTTCCCCCGCCCGAGCGTGCTCGGCACCACCGGCGCGGTGCTGCGCCGCCCGGTCGAGCCGGAACTGGTGCGGCGGCTGGGGGAGTGGGGGCGGACGCGGGGCGTGACGCTGTTCGCGGTGACGCTCGCCGCGTACGCCTCGGTGCTGAACCGCTACGCGCGCCAGGACGAGGTGGTGGTCGGCGTTCCGGTGGCGAACCGGATGGACGACGCCGAGGAGCGCCTGGTCGGCTGTCTGGTCAACACGCTGCCGATCCGGCTCGACGTGTCCGGCCGGCCGAGCTTCACCGAGCTGGTGGACCGGGTACGACGGACCAGCATGGCGGCCTTCGCCAACCAGGACGTGCCGTTCGAGCAGATCGTGCGGGCCACCGTGGGGGAGCGGCAGCTCAGCCACGCGCCACTGTTCCAGACCTCGCTGACGGTGCAGAACTTCCCGTTCGCGTTCCCCGAGTTCGCCGGGCTACGGCTGACCGAGGTCGACGTCGAGATCGACGTCACCAAGTTCGACCTGGGTCTGACCCTCGACGTCTCCACCGACGTGCCGTTCCTGCGCGCCGAGTACAGCACCGAGCTGTTCACGGCGGAGACCGTCGGCACGCTGCTCACGCACTACCTGACGTTCCTGCGGTCGATCGTCGACGAGGAGCAGCGAGAGCCGTCCATGGTGGACGAGGCCGAGCGGGCGCAGCTCACCGAGGGGGTGAACCCGCCGCTCGCGTCGGCGCCGGTCACGCACCCGTCGGTGCTGCGTCGCTTCGCCGACCACGTGCGGGCGACCCCGGACGCGGTGGCCGTACGCCACCGGGACGTCGAGATCACCTACGCTGAGCTGGACCGGTGGGCCGGGCGGATCGCGGCGGGCCTGGCCGACCGCGGTGTCCGCCCCGGCGTCCGGGTGGGGCTGCTGCTCGGCCGTTCACCGGCGGTCGTCGCGGCGATCCTGGGCGTGTGGAAGCTCGGCGGCGTATACGTGCCGCTGGACCCGGACTACCCGCGCCAGCGCCTCGAACTGATCGCCGCGAACGCCGGGATGGCGGTGCTCGTGGTGGACCCGGAGACCGCAGAGGCGGCCGTGGCGCTCACCCGCGACAGCGGGACCCCCCTGGCCGACGCGCACACCCTCGACGGGATCTGCGTGCCCGAGGAGACCTTCCCCGGATCGGACGACCCGGCGTACGTCATCTACACCTCCGGCTCGACCGGCGTACCCAAGGGGGTCCTGGTCGGGCACGGCGGCCTGGACGCCCTGAACAGCCCGACCCCGGCGAGCCTGGACGTCACGGCCGCCGACGTGTGGCTGGCGGCCAGCTCGTTCTCGTTCGACGCGTCGGTGTGGGAGATGTGGGGCGCGCTGACCACCGGCGCCCGGCTGGTCATCGCCGACCGGGTCGACCTGGTGGACCGGGAACGGCTGGCCCGGCTGGTGCGCCGCGAGGCCGTCACCGTGCTGTTCCAGACCCCGGGCGCGCTCTACCGGTTGCTGCCGCCGTACCTGCGGGGGATCGACCCCGACGAGACCTCCCGCATCCGCTACGTCGTCCTCGGCGGCGAGGCGCTGAGCTGGTCGCGGCTGGCGTCGCTGATCGCCGACGCGCCGGGTCTGCCGACGGTGTTCGTCAACATGTACGGCATCACCGAGGGCACCATCCACGTCACGATCTTCCAGGCGTCGGCCGCCGACGTGCCCCGGGTCCCCGAGGGTGCCATCGGCGTGCCGTTGCCGTCGGCGCGTTGCTACGTCCTCGACGAGGACCTGCGGCCGACCGGTCTCAACGTGCCCGGCGAGCTGTACTGCGGCGGCGCGCTCGTGGCGCACGGCTACCTGGACAACCCGGAGCTGACCGACGCGCGGTTCCCGCCCGACCCGTACGGCGGCGGGGTCATGTACCGCACCGGCGACGTGGTGAAGTGGGGCCTCGACGGGAACATGGTGTACCTCGGCCGCAACGACACGCAGGTGCAGGTGCGCGGCTACCGCGTCGAACTGGCCGAGGTGGAGGGCGCCATGCTCACCCACCCCGCCGTGCGGTCGTGCGCCGTGGCCGCCGAGGACGACGAACTCGTCGCGTTCGTGGTCCACGGGATCGGCCCGGACGCCGAACACGACCTGCGGGCGCACCTGCGCGAGACACTGCCGGCGTACATGGTGCCGTCGCGGATCCTGACCGTCGCGACCATCCCGCTCACCGCGCACGGCAAGGTCGACCTTCCCCGCCTCCTGACCGACAGCCGCTCGGCACGGACGGCCACCGCGCCGTCGCGGCCACCGGCCGCAGTGGTCGGCACCGGGTTGGAGGAACGGATCCGGGCCTGCTGGGTCGAGGTGCTCCGGCGGCCCGACGTCGGGCTGCACGACAACTTCTTCGACCTGGGCGGCCACAGTTTCGCGCTGATCGCGCTCCAGCAGCGGATGTCCGAGGAGGGTCTGGACGTCTCGGTGACCGACCTCTTCCGCTCCGGCACGATCGCCGGCTGCGCGGCGGTGCTACAGCACTGCGCGCCCGTCGTCGCGGACGCCAACGCGGCCCAGCGCCGCCAGGGCCGCGCCCTGCTGGCCGACCGGCGGCGCAGCGTGGGAGCCGGCCGTGGCTGAGCTGGACGACAGCGCCGCGGTGGCGGTGGTCGGCATGGCCATCCGGGTCCCCGGCGCCGACCGCGACCTGGACCGGTTCTGGCGACACGTCCACGACGGCGTCGACGCCGTCACCGTCTTCACGCCGGAGCAGCTCGTCAGTTGGGGCGTACCCAAGGATCTGGTGGAACGGCCGGGCTTCGTGCCGGCCCGGGCGGTGCTCACCGACGCCGACCGTTTCGACCACCGGCTGTTCAGCTACTCACCGTCGGACAGCGCCCTGATGGACCCCCAGCAGCGGATCCTGCTGGAGTGCGCCTGGGCGGCCCTGGAGCACGCCGGCCACCCGCCGGTCGCCGCCGACGGCAACCGGGTCGGGGTGTACGTCGGCACCGGGCTCAACGTCTACCTGCTGGACAACGTGTGGCCCAACGAGCGCGCGGTCGAGGCGGCCGGCGGCCTGGGCGTGATCATCGGCAGCGACAAGGACTTCGCCGCCACCCGGATCGCCTACAAGCTGAACCTTCAGGGGCCGGCGCTGACAGTGCAGACCGCCTGCTCGACGTCGCTCGTCGCGGTGCACCAGGCGACGCAGGCGCTGCTCACCTACGACGCCGACGTGGCACTGGCCGGCGCGGCCACCGTCGCCCCGCCGACCCGGCGCGGGCACCTGCACGAGCCCGGCGGCATCTTCTCCGCCGACGGTCGCTGCCGCGCCTTCGACGCCGCCGCCGACGGGACGGTACCGGGCGACGGAGCGGGCGTGGTGGTGCTCAAGCGCCTCACCGACGCGCTGCGTGACGGCGACACGGTGCACGCGGTGATCCGTGGCTCCGCTGTCAACAACGACGGCGCCCGCAAGGCGGGCTTCACCGCGCCCGGCCCGACCGGTCAGGCCGCCGTCATCGCGGCGGCGTTGGAGGTGGCCGACGTCGACCCGGACACCGTAGGCCTGGTCGAGACGCACGGCACCGGCACCGCGCTCGGCGACCCGATCGAGGTGGCAGCGCTGCGGCAGGTGTTCGGCTCCGCCCGGCCCGACCGGGCGCCCTGCGCGCTGGGCGCCGTCAAGTCGGTCGTCGGACACCTGGACACCGCCGCCGGGGTGGTCGGCCTGATCAAGACGGTCCTGGCCCTGACGCACCGGACGATTCCCCCGATCGCCCACCTCCGTACGCCCAACCCGGCGATCCGACTGGACGGCTCGGTGTTCGAGCTGCCGACGACCGCCCGACCCTGGGCGCCTGTCGACGGCGTACGCCGGGCCGGCGTGAGCGCCTTCGGCATCGGCGGCACCAACGCCCACGTGGTGCTGGAGGAGGCCCCGCCAATCCCGGCCCGACCCCGCCGGCACGTCCCGCAGCTCGTCCTGGTCTCTGCGAAGACCGCCGCGGTGGCGCAGGACAGCCTGGACCGGGTCACCGCGTTCGCGGCGGGAACCGCCCCCGGGGACCTGGCCGACCTCGCGTACACACTGCGGACCGGCCGCGCCGAGCTGCCCTGGCGGGCCGCCGTCCTGACCGGCGTGACCGACGGGGTCGCCCGGCTGCGCAAGGTCGACGCGACGGCTCGGGCGCGCGGGGTGGCGCTGCACCTCACCGGGGCCGGTGCGGTGACCGGCAACCGACCCAACTACGACGCCGACCCGGTGTACCGGCGGACCGTCGACGAGGGCGTCGCGCTGCTGCGTGGCCACGACCTGGACGATTCGGTCCGGGAACGCGGCGACCGGCTGCTGGCCTGCGTCGGCCTGACCCGGTCGCTGCGCAGCCGGGGCATCACCCCACGCGCCCTGGCCGGCGACGGCATCGGCGCGGTGGCCGGCGCCGTCGTGGCCGGGGTGATGTCGCTCGCGGACGCGCTGGCGCTGCTGCGCGACACCGACGACCCCGAGGTACGCCTGCACCCCGCCGCGCTGCCCCTGCTCATCGACGGGCACCCCGACGACAGCGCCTTCTGGCGGGCCGCGGCCCTCCGCCCCCCGACGTCGACGCCGCCCCCCGACGTGCCCGAACCGGTGCTCTGGATCGAGGTCGGCACCAGCGTCACCCCGCACCTGGACGCCGATCAGCCAGCACTTCCCGCCAACCGGCATGCCCGCCTGCTGGCGACCGTCGGCGCGCTGTGGCAGCTGGGTCTCACCGACGCCTGGGACCCCGTGCACGACACCGGCCGCCGCCGGCTGCCCGCCCCCACCTACCCGTTCGCGGCCACCCGGCACTACCTGGACGCACCCGGAGCCGACCCGACCACAGAGAGGCGACACTGATGCGCGACGTACACGACCGGACCTGGGTGGCCGAGTTCGAGGAGCTGTGGATGGAGGTGCTCGGCGTCGACACCGTCGACGACGACGACGACTTCCTCGACCTCGGCGGCCACTCGCTCAGCGCGCTGCGGCTGAGCACCCTGATCCGCCAGGAACTCAACCTCGCGGTGATGTTCGGCCACGTGCTGGAGAACCCCCGCTTCGCCGACCTGCGCAAGGTGGCGAGCGAGGTGCCGCTGGAGCGGCCCCCGGCGGAGACCGCCTGATGGTCGCCCCCGACCTCGCCGCCTGGGCGCCGCTTGCCGCACGGGTGCTCGGCGGCACCCCCGAGCAGGTCCGCGCGGTGGCCGCCACCGAGTCGTTCGTCGCCCTGGGCGGCACCTCGCTCCAGGCCATCGCCCTCGTCGCGCTGGGCCAACGTGAGCTGCGGGCGGACGTGGACAGCGCCCGCCTGCTGTCGGCGCTGCCGCTGGCCCAGGCCCTCGCCGGCGCGGTGGACTTCGTCGACACCGCGCCACCCGTCGTCGCACGGCGGCCGGCAGAGCGGGAGCTGTTGCCGGGTCAGCGGTCCATGCTGGCCGCACACCTACTGGACCAGGACGCGCCGTACCACCTGATGTTCACGGTGGAGGCGGACGGGCCCCTCGACCCGGCCCGGGTCCGGTGGGCGCTGCGCGAGCTGGCCACCCGACACGAGGCGCTGCGGACACGCTTCGTGCGCAACCCCCGCCAGGCCCGGATCGTGCTGCCCGCGCCCTACGAGCCGCGCCTACTGCACCAGACGCTGCCAGACGACGACGCGGTACGCGCCGTGCACGACCTGTACGGCCCGGCCGCCGCGCGTCTGCTACGTCCCTTCGCGCAGCCACCCGTGGTGTTCGTACTGACCCGAACCGGCCGGCGCGACCTGCTCACCATGCTGGTGCACCACACGCTCAGCGACGGCTGGAGCGTCGGACTGTTCGCGCGTGAGTTCGCCGAGTTCTACGCCGGGGACGGCCCGGCCGAGGCGGCCCCGTCGCCGGACTGGGTCGGCACCCGGCTCGCCGCGCAGGAGTCGTCCGGCGCGTTGGAGGCCGCTCTGACCCGGGTCACCGCGCGGCTGGACGGGGCGCCGTGGACGGTGACGCTCCCCACCGACCTGCCGCCGGTCGCCGAGGCCGACGGGCGGGGCGCCCGGCTGCGCTTCCACCTGGACGAGACGGCGGCGGAGGCGACGACCGGGTTGGCCCGGGAGTGCGGGGTGACCGTCACGTCGGTGGCTCTGGCAGCCTGGGCGTTGACAGTGTCCCGCCGCGCCGGTCTGGACGACCTGGTGCTCGGGGTGCCGGCGGCGGGCCGGTTCGAGGCGGGCATGGACCGCCTGGTGGGCCTCTGCACCCGGGTCGTCCCGGTCCGCTGCGCGGCGACCGACGACAGCACCGTCCGGGAGTTCGTCCGCGGGATCGCCGACGCCCTGGCCGCGGCGGTCGCCGACGCCGACGTGCCGTTCGAGACCGTCGTCTCCGCGCTGGGCGCCGGCACCGACCCTGGACGGAACCCGCTGGCCCAGCTCGGCTTCGCCGCCCACCACGACCTGGTGCCCGACGAGCTGGTGGTGGGCGACCGTACCTGGCGGGTGCACGAGAGCCACTGCGCCGGCGCGGTGTTCGACGCCCTGCTCTACCTCCAATCGTGGTCGGACCGTCCCCGGTTTGCGCTGGAGTACGCGACAGCGCTGCTGACCGCCGCCGACGCCGGGGAACTTGTCGATTCGTTCCAGGCGGCGGTGCGGGAGCTGGCCGCCGACCCGGACGCGACGGTGCGGGACGTCACCACGCTCTCGGCGGGTCAACGCGCCCGGTTGCGCGAGCTGGGCTCGGGCGGGACGTACGACACCGCCGACGACGTGTGGCACCGGTTCGCGGCGTACGCGGAGTCGGCGGGCGAGCGGTCCGCGCTCGTCGACGCGCACACCGGGCTGACGCTCACCTACCGGGACCTGCACGACGCCGCGGTCGAGCAGTCCCGTCTCCTGCACGGCCACGGGGTGCGTGCCGGCGACGCGGTTCTTCTGGAGGTACCCCGCTCGGCCGCCGAGGCGGTGGCGGTGCTGGGCGTGCTGCGACTCGGCGCGCACTACGTGGCCGTGGACCAGCACGCCACCACCGAGTGGCGTACCCATCTGGCGGCGACAGTCGCGGCACGCGCCCGCCTCGGTGTGGGCGAGCCCTGGCCGGGAGTCGTCGACTGCCCGCTCGTCGACCCGCGGACGCCCGTCGGGGCAGACCCGGTCGAGGCGGCGCCGAGCGACCCGGCGCGCACCGCGTACGTCTCCTTCACGTCCGGTTCGACAGGCGTGCCCAAGGGCGTCGTCGTGCCACACCGGGCGGTGCTGCGACTGGCCGACGACCCGGGGATGTTCGCCGAGCGGCCGGGTATGCGGATGCTGCGGCTGTCCCCGCTGGCGTTCGACGCGTCCACCCTGGAACTGCTGGTGCCCCTGGCCACCGGCGACACGGTGGTGGTCTTCCCGCCGGAGGACCCGACGCCGCGCGGGCTCGCCGACGTCCTGAGCACCGCCGGGGTCACCCACGCCTGGCTCACCTCGGGCGTGTTCCACCTGGTCGCCGACCACCGCCCGGACGCGTTCGCCGGGTTGCGGCAGCTGTTCACCGGCGGGGGAGTGGTGTCACCGGCGCACGTGCGCCAGGTGTTGCGGGCCTGCCGGGGCCTGCGCCTGACCAACGGGTACGGCCCCACCGAGAACACCACCTTCACCACCACGTACTCCGTCGAGCACGCCGACGCGACGCCCGACCCGCTGCCGATCGGCGCTCCGGTGCACGGCACCGACTTGTCCGTCGTCGACGCGTCGGGTCGTCTCGTCCCACCGGGCGCCATCGGTGAACTGCTGGCCGGCGGCACCGGTCTGGCCGACGGGTACCTGGGCGACCCGACGAGGACGGACGCCTCCTTCGTGCGCCACGACGGGGAACGCCGTTACCGCACCGGGGACCTGGTGCGCTGGGGCACCGACGGCCAACTGCGCTTCCTGGGCCGCAACGACCGCCAGGTGAAGATCGCCGGACACCGGGTGGAGCCGGTCGACGTCGAGCGCCGGTTGCGGGCGCAGCCGGGCGTCCGCGACGCCGTGGTGTTCCCGACCGGTGACCCGGCGAGCGGGGTACGCCTCTGCGCGGCGCTCAAGCCCGACCCGGACGGCGTCGACGTGGCCGCCGTGCGCCGCGCGGTGGAGCCCGACCTGGCCCCGTACGCCCGGCCGCAGCAGTGGGTGACGGTGACCGAGTTCCCGCTGGACCGCAACGGCAAGGTCGACCTGCGGGCGCTGGGCGCGCTGGCCCAACCGGCAGCGCCGCCGGAGACCTCGGCCGTGCCGCCGGAGACCCCGGCCGCGTCGGCCCGGGTTCCCGCCCAGCGTTCGGCGTCGCTGGCCGAGTTCGAGGAACTGGTGACGGGCGCATGGGTGGAGGCGCTGGGCACCGACGACTTCGACATCGACGAGGCGTTCTTCGACGTCGGCGGTGAGTCGCTGCGCCTGGCGATCGTGCGCCGGCTGCTCCAGGAGCGGCTGGCCGGCCGGACCATCCCGCTCACCGACCTCTACCGCTTCCCGACCGTCCAGACGCTGGCCCAGCATCTGCACGCGCAGACCGAGAGAGCAGGCGCACCCTCATGAACGACGACATCGCGATCGTCGGCCTGGCCGGTCGGTTCCCCGGCGCCGCCGACGTCTGGGAGTACTGGTCGAACCTGCTCGCCGGGAAGACCACTGTCAGTGCGCTGACCCGGGGCGAGCTGCTGGCCGCCGGGGTGCCCGCCGACCGGCTCGACGACCCGGCGTACGTCCCGGCGCGCGGCGTCCTGGCCGACCCGGACCTGTTCGACGCGGCCTTCTTCGGCATCACTCCGAGGGAGGCGGAGACGATGGACCCGCAGCACCGGCTGCTGATGCAGACGGCGTGGGCCGCGCTGGAGTCGGCGGGGCTCGCCACCGACCGGCCGTTCGGTCGGGTCGGCGTCTTCGCCGGGGCCGGGTTCAACTACTACGCGCTGCACCACGTGTTCGCCCAGCCCGACGTCGTCGAGTCGCAGGGGCTGCTGTCGGTCGTGCTGGGCAACGAGAAGGACCACCTGGCCGCGAAGATCGCGTACCGGCTGGACCTGGGCGGGCCCGCCATCACCGTGCAGACCGCCTGCTCGACGTCGCTGGTGGCGGTGCATCTGGCGTGCCAGAGCCTGCGCGGTGGCGACTCGGACGTGGCGCTCGCCGGTGGCGCCTGCGTGGCCGTGCCGCAGCAGGCCGGGTACCTCTACGAGACGAAGGGCATCATGTCGCCGGACGGCACGTGCCGGCCCTTCGACGCCTCCGCCGACGGCACCGTGCCCGGCAACGGGGTCGCCCTGGTCGTGCTCAAACGCGTCGCGGACGCCCGCCGGGACGGGGACACCGTGTACGCGGTGATCAAGGGGTCGGCGGTGAACAACGACGGTGGGATGAAGGTCGGCTACACCGCGCCGGGCATCGCCGGGCAGGTCGACGTGCTGACCCGCGCGTACGCCTGCGCCGCCGTCGACCCGGCGACAGTGGGCTACCTCGAGGCGCACGGCACGGCGACCGAGGTCGGCGACGCCATCGAGCTGGCCGCGCTGACCGAGGTGTTCCGTCGCGGCGAGCGGCAGTGCTCGATCGGCTCGGTCAAAGCCAACGTCGGGCACCTCGACGCCGCCGCCGGTGTCGCCGGTCTCATCAAGGCCGCGCTGGCCCTGCACTTCCGGCAGATCCCGCCGCTCGCCGGCCTGAAACAGGCCCGGGCCGAGCTGCTGGACGGGTCGACGCCGTTCACTGTGGACACCACCGCCCGCCGGTGGGAGATCGCCGGTGGCCCGCGCCGCGCTGCGGTCAGCGCCTTCGGTCTGGGTGGCACCAACGCGCACGTGGTGCTGGAGGAGGCCGACGGCCCGGTCGCACCGGACCCGTCGGCCGCCGACGGCGCCGCCGAGCTGATCGTGCTGTCCGCGCGGACCCCGGAGGCGGTCCGCGAGGCCGCCGAGCAGGTGCACGAGTACCTGCGGCAGCGCCCCGACCTGTCCGTGCGGGACGTCGCGGTGACGGCGCAGACGTACCGCCGGCACTTCCCGCACCGGTTGGCCGTGGCCGCGCGGGACGTCCCGGCGGCGCTCGCCGGGCTGCGCCGGGCGCGGGTGCGCGCGGCGGTCCGCCGACCCCGGGTGGTCTTCCTGTTTCCCGGGCAGGGCGCCGAGTTTCCCGCCATGGCCCGGGGCCTCTACGACCACTACCCGTCCGTGCGGGCCGACCTCGACCACGGTGCGGAGCTGCTGGCCCCGGTCCTCGGGCTGGACCTGCGGGACGTCCTCGTCGACGACGACCCGCACGGCGTCGTGCACCGCACGGACGTCACCCAACCGGCACTCGCCCTGTACGAGGTGGCGCTCGGCCGGCTGCTGCTGTCGTGGGGTGTCCGCCCGGCGGCGATGATCGGCCACTCGGTCGGTGAGTTCCCGGCCGCCGCGCTCGCCGGTGAGCTGGCCGACGACGACATGCTGCGCCTCGCCGCCACCCGGGGCCGGCTCATGCAGGACGCCCCGGAGGGTCACCTGCTGGTCGTGCTGGCCGGGCCGCGCATAGTGGAGGAACACCTGACGGGCCTGGACGACCTCGACATCGCCGCGCGCAACGCGCCGGACGTCACCGTCGTGGCCGGGCCGCCGGCCCCGCTCGCCGCGTTCCGCGAACGCCTGGACGCGGCCGGGGTGCCCTGTCGGGCTCTGCCCGCGCAGCGCGCCTTCCACACCCGGATGATGGCCGACGCGGCCCGGCTGCTCGGCGTCGAGGCCGACCGGGTGCCCCACCGACCCCGCACCCTCCCCGTCGTCAGCAGCGTCGACGGCACGCTGCTCGACACCGGCCAGGCGCGTGCCGAGGGCTACTGGGCGGCACAGTTGCGCAACCCGGTGCGCTACCACGACGCCCTGCTGACCGCGCTGCAGCTACCCGACCCCGTGCTCGTCGAGGTCGGTCCCGGCACCGCGCTGACCGGTATGGCACGGCAGACGCCGCAGGGACGGGGGGTACCCGGGTTCGCCATACAGCCGCGACCGACGCCGCGCGCCGACGCCGCCGACGTCGTCGCCGGACTCGGTGGACTGTGGACGGCGGGGGTGACGGTGGACTGGGCGGCGGTGCGCGGTGACACCCCGGCGCGGCGGGTCGCGCTGCCGACCTACCCGTTCGCCCGTACCCGGCACTGGCTGGAGGCGACACCGCCACCGGCCCCGGCCACCGCCGAACCGCCGCCGCGTCCCGCGGCTGTCGGGGAGAGCACGGTGGTGGGCGAGATCGTGGAGCTGTGGGGCCGGTTGCTCGGCTCGCCCGACATCGGGCCGGACACCGACTTCTTCACCGTCGGCGGTGAGTCCCTACTGTTCATCCGCATGGTCAACCAGGTGCAGCGCCGCTTCGCCGTCCGCATCCCAATGGAGAAACTATCCGCGCGACCCACCCCGCGCGCCCTGGCCGAGCTGGTGACGGCATGACCGACCACACCGACCTGGCACACGCGGCAGCGGTGGCGGCCGTGCTCGCCCACCGCCTCTCCGGCGCGACGTCGGTGACGGTGCGCGGCCCGCACGGCGACCACACGCTGCGCGTGCAGCCGGACACCACACTGACAGAGGTACGCGCACAGACGCGGACACCGTCACCCGAGCTGTTCCCGGTGGACGTGGTGCTGGTGACACCTGGCCCTCAGGGCGGGGCGGCGGGATCGGTGGGCCCGGTGCCAGTCTGGCTCGCCGGTGACCACTGTCAACCCACCCACCTCCAGGAACGACTGGACACCCTGAGCGGATGGCTCACCGCCCATCCCGGCCGCCCGGTGCGCGAGGCGGTGCTCGTCGGTCCCCGGGAGCGGGCCACCCTGCTCGGCTTCAACCCCGCGCCGACCCCGGCCCCCCGGACACCCGTGCACGAGGCGATCTGCCGGCAGGCGCAGCGCACCCCGGACGCGGTCGCACTGCGCGGCGGGGGACGCGACCGCAGCTACCGGGACCTGCTCGACGAGGCAGCGGCGCTGGCCGGGCGACTACGCGCCGAGGGCGTGGGCCCCGGCTCGGTCGTCGCCCTGTGCACCGAGCGGCGCCCGGAGATGGTCGTCGCGGTGCTCGGTGTCCTGCTGGCCGGAGCGGCGTACCTGCCGCTGGACCCGTCCCACCCCAGGGCCCGGCTGGACCTGATGCTCACCACCGCCGACGCCGCGCTGGCGCTCGCCGACGAGGAGGGACGGGCCGCGCTCGGCACCGGCGCAGCCCCGGCCGTCCCGGTGCGACCACTGGCCGGCGCCGACCTGCCCGCCTCGCCCGTCGACTGGCGTGGCTACCGCGCGCCGCAGGAGGTGGTGGACGGGCTGTCGTACGTCATCTTCACCTCCGGGTCGACCGGGGCGCCGAAGGGTGTGCAGATGACCCACCTGTCGCTGGCCAACCGGCTGGCGTGGATGCAGGAGGAGTACCGCATCGGACCCGGCGACGTGGTGCTGCAGAAGACGCCGTACACCTTCGACGTGTCGGTGTGGGAACTGCTCTGGGCCTTCCTGGCCGGCGCGACGCTGGTCACGGCCGAGGCCCAGGCGCACCGCGACCCGCAGGAGATGGCCGCCGTCATCGCGCGCGAGGCGGTGACCACAGTGCACTTCGTGCCGTCGATGCTCGCCCTGTTCGTCGAGGAGCCCGGGGTCGCCGCGTGCGCAGCCCTGCGCCGGGTCATCTGTAGCGGGGAGGCCCTGCCGCCGAAGCTCGTCAACAAGCTCACCACCACCCTGCCGACGGTGCGGGTGGACAACCTGTACGGCCCCACCGAGGCCGCCATCGACGTCACCGCCTGGCCGTGCCGCCGACCCGAACCGGACCCCACCGTCCCGATCGGCCGGCCGATCACCAACGTCACCGCATACGTGCTGGACGAGGACGGTGCGTTGGCCCCGCTGGGCGTACCCGGGGAACTGGTGGTCGGTGGCGACTGCCTGGCCCGGGGGTACGCCGGACGGCCCGACCTGACCGCCGAGCGGTTCGGCACCGTGCACGTCGCCGGGCGTCCCCAGCGGGTGTACCGCACCGGCGACCTGGCCTGGTGGTCACCGCAGGGTTACCTGAACTACGGCGGGCGCATCGACACGCAGGTGAAGATCCGTGGGCAGCGGGTGGAACTCGGCGAGATCGAGTCGGTGCTGAACAGTCATCCGCTCGTCGCGAACAGCGTGGTGCTGCTCCGCGACGACCTGGGTGCGGCACCGACCCTGGTGGCGTACGTGGTGACCGAGCGGCACGCCGACGTGAGCGAGGCCGCGCTGCGGGCGTTCCTGGCCGAGCAGCTTCCCGACCACATGGTGCCGCTGCGCCACGTGGTGCTGCCCGAGTTGCCCGCCACCGCCAACGGCAAGGTCGACCGCAGGGCTCTGCCCGCCCCGCCGGCCCGGGTCCGCCGGCCGGTACGGGTCGGGTCACCCTCGGCCTAGGGCGATCGAAGGAACCAGCGCACGGCCATCACGGGCTGCCGTTATGCGAGAGGCGGACTCCACGGGCGGAGGTCGCAAGCCGGTCGGCGAGCGCGATGACGAGACCCCGGAGGTCATCCGGTTGCTCGATGACAAACGGCCGGTCGAGCGACGCGAGCACCGGAGGCAGCCAGTCGAGCCGCTCCGCCCACAGCTCGACGCGGAGCCAGCGTTCGGTCTCCGGATCTGCATCTCCTGCGGGCGGGGACTCGTCCACACTCGCGACGCTGGCGGGAAGGCGAGCGCGGATCTGCTCGACCGTCCCCTGGATCCACAGTGTCACGTGATGCCGGTACGGAGCCTTGGCGAGCCCTGAGAGGACGCGCTGCGCCGGATCGAGTCCGGCCGGCGGCTCGAACGCGCCGGGCAGGGTCCTCGCATCAGCAATGCGATCCAAGCGGAACGTCCGGTCTTCCCCGATCTCGGGATCTGCGCCCGTGACGTACCACCGGCCCGAATGGGCGACGAGCCCGTACGGGTGCAGCGTGCGTTCGCTGTGCCGCCCGTCGGCGGCGGTGTACTTGATCGAGACCGGCCGACGACGGTGCACGGCATCGGCGAGAGAGAGCAGGATCGCGGTCTCCGGGACGGCGAACTCGCCGGGCGGAGCCGTGAAGGTGAGGGATTCGAGCACAGTGTCGAGCCTGTGGGCGAGCCGCTTGGGCAGTACCCGCCGGATCTTCGCCGCCGCCGTCTCACTCGCCGTGCCCGTGGCCGTCATCAACCCCGCTCGGCGACCGGCGACCAGGCCGAGCAGCACGGCGAGCGCTTCGTCGTCGCCCAGCATGAGCGGGGGCATGCGGTATCCGGAGGCGAGCCGGTACCCGCCGTAGCGGCCGCGCACCGACTCGACGGGCACGTCGAGCTCGATCAGTTGGTCCACGTACCGCCGCACGGTGCGCCCGTCGACGCCGAGCCGGTCGGCGAGTTCGGCCACCGTCCGGCTGCCGCCCGACTGTAGGAGCTCCAGAAGAGTGAGCACGCGAGCGGTAGGTCGAGCCATGCGTGGAACTTAGCGTAAATGTGGACCGTTTCTGTCCGGTATTGGTCCTAGCATGCGAGGTAGAACGGCTCCACCGGAACAGGGAGATCACCATGAACTTCGTCTCGACCCGGATCATCACGGACGACGTCGCGCGCCTCGTCGACTTCTACGAGCGAGTCACAGGAGTGCGGGCGAGCTGGGCCAACGAGGACTTCGCCGAGGTCAGGACCACCTCCGCGACCCTCGCGATCGGCAGCACCCGCACCGTCCCGCTGTTCGCGCCTGGCGCCGCCCGTCCGGCCGACAACCGTACCGTCATCATCGAGTTCCTCGTGGACGATGTGGACGGCGTGCATCAGAACCTGGCCGACTTCGTCGAGGACTTCGTCAACGAGCCCACCACGATGCCCTGGGGCAACCGGTCGTTACTGTTCCGCGACCCCGACGGCAACCTCGTCAACTTCTTCACCCCTGTGACCCCGGCAGCCATCGAGAAATCTGCTCGCTGACGACAGCGCAGCCCTCTCGACAGGCACCTCCGACCCGAACAAGGGATCTCGGGGCGGCCCGGCGGTGAACGGTGGGGGTGAGCTGCCGCATCGGCGTCACGTTGTCCTTGAACGCTGACCTCACTGCCGGGTGCCGGTTCGCGCGGCCTTCACCGCATCGGGTGGCGCTCGGCGAACTCCCACACGATCTCGCTGGCGTCGGGGCCGTCGTGATCGGTGTAGCGGCCGTCACCGTCGGGGCCCGGCCACGCGTGTCCCATGTCCTGGACGCGGTACGCCTCAAGGATCGACGTGCCGTCCGGCGCGGTGATCGTGGAGTGTGTGTACGGGTGCCGACCCGAGGCGGCCGGCACGGACGTGGTCGCCTCGGTCGGGTGGAGGCTGTCGTTGGGTAGCCCGTCGTCGATGAGGTCGCTCACTGCGGTCCAGTGGGCGACGAGTCGGGTGGCGACCAGGGGTGGCACGACCTCGTCCCGCTCGCCCTGGATGACCAGCATCGGCACCCGCCGGGCGCGATCGCCCATTTGCGCCCAGGCCTGGCGGGCCGTGTGCAGCGGTGACGTCGAGTCCGGATCGTCCGGGTCGACCTGGTTGAGTCCGTACTCGCCGCCGGCGACGGAGGTCACCGTGGCGAAGACGTCGGGGTAGGTCGCGGCGAGGATGATCGCCGTTCCCGCGCCTGACGAGGCACCGGCCACGTGCACCCGCGCGGGATCCGCGTCGTACTCCTCGATGACCTGGCGGGCGACACCGGCGAGCAGCGCGGGTTCGCCGGTGTGCCGCTGCTGCTCGCGGGGGTCGGCGGAGTTCCAGCAGCCGATCACGTTGCGGGAGATCGGTTGCGTGGGATAGACGACAATGAAACCCTCCCGGTCGGCCAGGCGGTTGAACCCTGTCGTGGACTTCATGGAGTTCCACCCGTAGCCGGTCATTGCGCAGCCGTGGATCGCCATGACGACCGGCAGTCGGGGCGTCCCCTCGTGCTGAGGTGGACGGTGGACCTGGTAGCGCTGCGAACCGGCGTCGCCTTCGTAGACGTGGTTGCGGTCGCCCTCACCCATCTGCCACGGCAGACCGAGTTGAAGGGCGGCGAGGCCGAGGCTGACGGCGGCCACAACGCTGGCGAGGACGACGGCGACGATCCGAAGCCAGCGCCGTAGCGGAGGGCGGGTGGGCGAGTCGTGTACGCCCAGTGGGGGCGGCGAGGTCATGGGGGTTCTCCTTCCAACACGCGATACCCATGACAGCGCGGGCGCGACTTCCCCGTCAGTGTCACAGTGTCATCACCGCCCGTGACGGGTGTCACTGGTCGTTCGCGGGACCCGGCTCCTGACCAGCGAGGGTCAACCGGTGGGGTACACGCTGGACGGACGATGCTAGTGGTGCCCGAGGCGGCAGTGGAGTTGATCGTGCCGGTAAGCCAGTTGCACCCAGCGCTGACCTAGGTCGCGGCTGCGCGGCGGCATCACGCGCGGAGCCTTGGGCACAGCCCTCACATTATCGACGGCGCGCCGTCGGCCCCGGGGTTGTGGATTACCTGTCGAGTTCGGCCCGGCGGGAGAGTGGGGCGATGGCGAGCCAGAGGCATACCGCGCCCAGTCCTTCGAGGAGTCTCAGCGCGCCGCTCGCCGGCCGCCCAGCGACCATCAGGCCGATCCCGACCATTACCAGTAACGCCTGCCACGCATTCGCGGCACCCCGTAGCCAGGCCAGGATCACCAGCGCCAGCAAGCCGACAAAGAGCAGTATCGGGCCGAGCATGAAGAAGGCCAGTTCCACGCCCGGGACGGCGAACGCCGTGTCATAGAGGCCGTCCATCGCGGCCTTGTCCTGCGCACGCAGGCCGATGACCAGGTCGATCATCATCTGTACGACCAGAGATGCCGTCCCGATCAGCGCGACGGCGAGCGCCACCCGCCCGGTGTTCGAGTCCCCGACGAGGCGGAACAACGCGTTCGCGGCTGCTCCGAAGAGCACGAAGCTCAGGATCCACAGCATGTGCGCGACATCCCAGCCGGTGTGCGGGTCGGTGCCGCCGATGCGCATGATCGCCCAGCCGGCCAGCCAGACGAGCGGTGCCGCAACCAGCCCGGCGGCGGGTAACCGGGCCAGCCGCTGCGCTAGCACCTCGACAGATCTCGATGCCATGGGTGAACGGTAGGCGGCGCCGATGGCGATGCACATCAGTAGTGCCCCCGAACCCACCCTGACTCTCCGCCATTGGTGTACCCGTAGGGTTCGGCCCTGTTCAGCGAAACGGGTCCCGGCCAAGCCCACTCGACCTGCAGGTGCTGTATTGGTCGTCAATGCTTGCGCCCGGCGACGGCTTCTCAGCGAATCGCCATGGCTGAGCGCCGAACAGGTCGGTGCACGCCGCGAGCAGGCCACGCTGCGCCTTGGCCGTCCGCGCATTTACGTTCTGGCCCACCACTGTCAGCTAGCTCGGGCCGCGGCCCGGTCAGTGAGTGGGCGGCGACGTAGTGCGGTGTCGGTCAGTGAACGCGGGGGCAGGGGAGCGTTGGGGTCGTACAGGTTCGTCCCGGGCGGCACGATCTCGTCGATTCGGTCGAGGGCCGCGTCGTCCAGGGTTAGCGCGGCGCCCTTGAGGAGATCCTCCAGCTGCGGCATGGTCCGCGGTCCGATGATCGCCGAGGTGACGGCCGGGTGGGCCACGGTAAACGCAATGGCGAGCTGCGGGAGGGTGCAACCGATGTCTTCCGCGAGTTCGACGAGCTGCTCGACGACGTCGAGCTTGGCGGCGTTTTCCGCGATCGTGGGATCGAACCGTTCCGGCCGGATTGTGGGACGGCCGGTTGACAGGTCGATGGGCCGGTTCTTGCGGTACTTGCCGGTCAGGAATCCGAAGGCCAGTGGGCTCCAGACCAGCACCCCCATTCCGTAGCGCTGGCAGACGGGCAGGAGCGAGGCCTCGATCCCGCGGGCCAGGATCGAATACGGCGGCTGCTCGGTGCGGAAGCGTCCGAGGCCGCGACGCTCGGAGACGCGGTGCGCTTCGACGATCTCCTCGGCCGGGAACGTCGAGCAGCCGAAGGCGCGGATTTTCCCCTGGTGCACGAGGTCGCTGAGCACCGAGAGCGTCTCCTCGACGTCGGTTGCGTCGTCGGGGCGGTGGACCTGGTAGAGGTCGATCCAGTCGGTGTTCAGGCGCCGAAGGCTGTCCTCGACCGCCGTGAGGATCCAACGGCGCGAGTTGCCACTGCGGTTGCGGCCCTCGCCCATCTGGAAGTGCACCTTGGTGGCCAACACGATGTCATCACGGCGCCCCCGCAGCGCCTTGCCCACGATTTCCTCGGTCTCTCCCTGTCCGTACATGTCCGCGGTGTCGACGAAGTTGATCCCCTGGTCCAGGGCGGCGTGGATGATGCGGGCGCAGTCGTCGTGGTCGGAGTTGCAGCCATCCTGGAACATCATGGTCCCGAGGCAGTAAATACTGACGTCGATGCCGGTGCCGCCGAGGGTGCGATAGCGCATGGTGATGCTTCCCCTACTGATTCAGCCGTGATTTCCAAGCGACAGAAGCGTCGATTGCACGGGGAACCCTAGGATCTAGAGTTGGCTCTAGGTCAAGCCGCTACCGTGAGCGGTATGGCTGAGGTCACCACAACTCTGAGCATTGGGCAGGTCGCCGAACGCACCGGTTTGAGCGTCCACGCGCTGCGCTTTTACGAGCATGAGGGCCTCTTCGTCAACCCTGTGCGACGCGGCCCTGGCGGGCGCCGCGTCTACAGCCAGGATGACGTGGACTGGCTCACCGTCTGTATCATCTTGCGCGCCTCCGGCATGCCCCTGCCCGCGCTACGCCGATACGCCGACCTCGTCAGGCAGGGGGCCGGAAACGAGGAAGAACGACTCACGCTCATGCGCGAGCACCAAGCCCACGTCACCGCCCAGATCGGCAGACTCGCCGAGTGCCTGGACCTGATCAGGTTCAAGGTCGGGGTGTATGAGGACCTCCTCGACCCGGACAGCGGCGGCGACCACCAATGTCATGCGCCGATCCCTTCGGCACACGCGCAGCCGACCGAGGTCCGCATCGGCTGAGCGCGGGTCTGGGGCTCGTGAACACGGCGCCCTGCAGGCTGACGCCGCCAGTTTCGAGGTCGTCGCGCTGATGCGCGCACCTGTCAACGCCGCCTCAGTTTGCTTGACCTCAACTGCGGTAGAGGTTGGAAAGTGGTGTCCTTCTGCAGTTCTACTGGAAGGAACGGTCATGCGCGCCGTCGTCTTGCACGAGTTCGGGCCCGCTGAGAACCTCCGCTATGAGACAGTGCCTGATCCCGTGCCGGGGCCGGGTGAGGTCCGTGTGTCGGTGAGGGCCGCGGGAGTCCATCAGATCGAGACGGCGATGCGGGAAGGGCTGGAGATCGGTCCGCCGCTTCCCAGACTGCCGGCCATTTTCGGAGCAGAGGTGGCCGGCGTCGTCGAGTCGGTCGGGCCAGACGTGGACGACGCCTGGGTTGGCGCCAAGGTGGTGACCGCGCACGGCAGGCCGGGGGGCTACGCCGAGCTCGCCGTCGCCGACGTCTCGTCTCTGCACCGCATCCCAATCGGACTGGGGTACAAGGCAGCCGTGACGATGGTGGTGACCGGCACCACCGCAATCGGCCTGCTCGACATCGCGGAGCTCACCTCCGGCGACGTCGTTCTGGTCACCTCTGCAGCCGGTGGGATCGGCCGTTTGGTCGTCCAGTTCGCCCGCCGCCTGGGCGCCACGGTCATCGGCGCGGCAGGCGGACCGGCCAAGACGGCGGCCGTGCGAGAGCTGGGCGCCAATGTCGCTGTCGACTACAACCTGCCGGACTGGGCGGGCACCGTCCGGGACGCCCTGGGCGGACGCAGCGTTACGGTCGTTCTGGACGGCGTCGAGGGCGACAAGGGGCGGGCTGCCTTCGGGCTGCTGGCAGAGGGTGGGCGCTACATCACGATCGGCGCGGCCTCCCGAGAGGAGTTCAGTCCCGAGGAGGCACAGCTGAAGGAGCGCGGCGTGCGTTTCATCGACGCACTGGCCCTGCTGTTGGAGGGCCAGGACGCGCCAGGTGACGAGGCCCGCGCGCTTGCGGAGGCCGCCGCCGGTAATCTGGTGCCCGCCTTCCAGGCCTTCCCCCTGTCGCAGGCCGCCACGGCGCACGCCGCTCTACAGTCGCGGGCAACGACGGGCAAGATCGTTCTCGTTCCCGACGCCTGATGGTGCGCTACGGCCGAAGGGAGCCCCGCGGCGACGAACAGGCACGCCACCGTGGGGCCGAGGACCTGTCGTTCTGAGAGTGTCGCGAGCGAAGCGCTGTACACGCTCCGTGGCTGTGCGGGAACCGAGGACGGTGCCCGTGGAGGCGGAGGCACGGCAGTAGGCGGTCTTCGCCTTGCTGCCGGAGACCTCGTGGCCACCGCGGTGACGAGGCGGCACGACCTGGCCGACGCTCAGTGCTGATCCCGCTCGCCGAGCGCGTGAAGAGGCATCTGGCATGAGGCTTGCTGGTGGGGCATCAGGGGCTGGCGGCCGAAGGAGCGCGGGTTGCGGTCCGCCGTGACGCCGACTCTACGGACGCGCAGAGGGTGGCCCGGTACCTTTCGAAGGTGGGCCCGCAACCGCTCTGACCTGCGAACGGCTCGCCTCCGACCGCGCTCGGAGGGCCGGTCGGCTCCTCTTACGGAAACCGCATTTCTGGACTTGCCGGTCCAAAAAAGCCGACGAACAATGAGTGGACCACGGGGTCCAACTCAGCCTGGACAAGCAGCTCGGACCCGACGCCAGTCCATCCCGCCCTGGCGTTCCAGTGGGCTCACCCACAGAAAGGAAGGACATCTGTGACTACCGAACCTCGTCACGGACTCGCCCCGTTCCAGGTTCACGTCGAGCAAGACGTCTTGGACGACCTGCACGCCCGCTTGAAGGCGACCCGTTTCGCCGCTGACCCCGAAAACGAGGACGAGACCTACGGCCTGAGTACCGCATACCTGAGGCCCATCGTGGAGTACTGGGCCGACGGATTCGACTGGCGTGCCGCCGAGGCGAAACTGAATGTCTTCAACCAGCACCGGGTGGACGTCGATGGCACTCCGGTGCACTTCATCCACGAGCGCGGCAAGGGCCCGGCTCCAATTCCGCTGCTGCTGATGCACGGCTGGCCGTGGACCTACTACCACTGGTTCAAGCTCATCGGCCCGCTCACCGACCCCGCCTCGTACGGCGGCGACCCGGCCGACGCCTTCGACGTGATCGTGCCCTCGCTACCTGGCTTCGCCTTCTCGACACCCCTGAAGAACCCCAGGGAAAACTACGCGAGCATGGCCGACCGCATGCAGACGCTGATGACCGGCGTGCTCGGCTACGAGAAGTACGGCGTCGGCGCCGCCGACTACGGCGCGCTCGTCGGCGCGCGGCTTGGCCACAAGTACCCAGACTCCCTCTACGGCATCCACCTCGCTAAGGACATGCCTCCGGCGATGTGGCAGGGTGACCGCTACTGGGACCTGAGCGGCGGGCAGCGGACCGAGGACCTCCCCGACGGCGTGCGCGCCCGGACCTTGAAGTTCCACGAGACGTACGTCTCACATCGCCGCGCACCTGCTCGATGGCCAGACCATCACGCACGGCCTGAACGACTCCCCGATCGGCATGCTGGCCTGGGTCCTGCGGCGGTGGAAGAAGTGGAGCGACCGCAACGGCGACTTCGCCGCCAACTGGCCCGTCGACGACATCCTGACCTTCGCCACCATCTACTGGGTCACTCAGTCAATCGGATCCTCGATCCGCGCCTACAAGAACGCCAGCCTCTACCCGCCGCCGCTGGTCAACGACAAGACCTACGTCCAGGCCCCGGCCAGCTTCACCATGCAGTTGGGCGACCCTTTCCCGGGCGTCGACACCGCCGAAGAGCGCATCGACATCTTCAAGGCAGGCGGCGGCAGGTTCTACGCCGACGTGCGCGACTTCTACGTCCACAAGGAGGGCGGCCACTTCGGCCCGTACGAAAACCCGGAGTTCTGGATCAACGACCTGCGGGCCTCGTTCCGCAAGCTCCGCTGACGCCGACCCTAGTCCACACCAGGAGGAGACTCATGAACGACCTTGAACGCCTGACCATCATCGAGGATCTTCGCCGGGTGATGGCGCGATACGTCCGGTACGCCGATCACCATCGCTTCGAGGATTTGGCCGGGCTCTTCACTCCCGACGGCACGTTCACCCCGTACAAACCCGACGGGTCGATGTGGATGCGCATGGAGGGCCGAGAAGGAATCGCCAGCTCGATCGGTGGCCGGAATCTGCCCGGCGACGTGCTGATCCACCACATTTTCTCCAACGAGATCGACGTGCTTTCGGAGACTACCGCGCGTGGCACCTGGGCGATGGAAGACCTGATCAGCCGGGTCGAGCGCGAGGGCATGGCGGACGGACCGGACGGACCCACTCCCAAGGGCATGCACGGGTTCGGTCACTACCACGCCAACTTCGTGAAGGTCGACGGCTCGTGGTTCATTGCCGAGCTTACGCAGACTCGCCTGCGCATCGATTTCACGTACTGACTCGTCCGCCGCGATGGTCTCGGACGCATCATTCCCACATTCCGATCATGGTCCGTGCGGGTTGACCTGAGCGGATCATTCTGTTGTTGGTGAGCAGTGTTCCTGGTCGCAGACGATGGTGATCTTCCTCCTGCGCAGGAGAGCGACCAGGTCGTGTCGGGTCTGGATGCCGCCGGGGAGGCGGGGAGGGTCGGCGAGTCGCGCGATGTGCGGTCGTTCGCCCTTGATTCTTACGTCCCCGGAGCAGATCCCAGCCGTGGCGCGCCCTTACCTGCCTCGCAAGTCGTTGACGGATAGCTCGGTCGGGAACGACGCCTGGGTGAGGCCTTCGGATACGCGCCAGATTCGCTGGGCATCCTCCGCGCTGCGCAGCCGGCTGTACAGGGTTTGCTCGGCGGGCGGGCCGCCGAGATGTCCGGGACCGCTGGGGCCGTAGAAGCTGCCCCCGCCCGCCTGCGGGGATGTGGCGGCGAGCAGCGCGGGCAGTGTCGCGGTTTCGGTCGTGCCGAGCAGGATGCCGCGGCGGGACAGCGCCCGGATGATGCGTACCCCGGCGGTGTCCTTCGCCCGGCCGATCTCCGGGCGCGCGGCCAGCAGATTGGTGGGCGCAACTCCGGGGTGGGAGATGTTGCTCGTGATTCCCCAGCCTTCGACACGGCTGCGGCGGTCGAGCTCCAGCGCGAACAAGCCGAACGCGATCTTCGACTGGCTGTACGCCTGGCGACCGTTGTAGGACCGCTCCCAGTTCAGGTCGTTCCAGTTGATCGTGTTGGAGTTCGCCGCGACGCTTAATTGTGAGGTCACCCGTGCGTTTCCGGCCCGCAGCAGCGGTAGCAGGTGGTTGACGAGTGCGAAGTGGCCGAGGTGGTTGCTGCCAAACTGCAGCTCGAACCCGTCAACGGTGGTCTGCCGGTTAGGTGGGGTCATCACACCGGCGTTGTTGATCAAGATGTGGATCGGGCGGCCTTCGCCGCGCAGAGTGGCGCCCAATGCCTCGACGGAGTCCAGCGAGGACAGGTCGAGCGCCCGTAGGGAGAGCGTGGCCTGAGGGTACCGCTGCCTGATTCCGTCGATCGCTGCCTCGCCCTTGCGGGCGTTACGAACCGGCATGACGACCTCGGCGCCGGCGGCGGCGAGACGGGTCGCCAGGCGCAGCCCGATGCCGTCGCTGGCGCCGGTGACCACAGCGAGCGTCCCGGACAGGTCCGGAACGGTGATGTCCGGTCGCGTGCGTCGCATCTCGTGCTCCTAAGCTCTGCGATGGTTGCGGAATGTGCTGTGCTCTCAGGCTGCTCCGGTACTGCTGGCACATCCACGGCCTGTCAATCCCAGGCTGTCCGGCCATCAAAGGGGGGATCGGCAATCCCAGGCTGCGATCCGGCGCCGGTGGCAGGATCGACAACAGCGCCGAGACAGGGGGACGCAGTGATGATCGACCGGGCCGGGCTGGCAGAGTTCCTGCGCCGTCGCCGGGAGTCGCTGCAGCCGGAGGACGTGGGGCTGCCGCGTGGACAGCGGCGCCGGACGACCGGCCTGCGTCGGGAGGAGGTCGCGACGCTGTGCCACATCTCCGCCGACTACTACAGCCGGCTGGAGCGCGAGCGCGGGCCGCACCCGTCGGAGCAGATGATGGCCTCGATCGCGCAGGGCCTGCACCTGTCCCTCGACGAACGCGACCACCTGTTCCGCCTCGCCGGGCACAACCCGCCGACCAGGGGCGCGACCAGCGGGCACATCAGCCCGGGCCTGCTGCGCATCTTCGACCGGCTCGCGGACACGCCCGCGGAAATCGTCACCGAGCTCGGCGAGACGCTACGGCAGACACCGCTTGGCGTCGCGCTCACCGGCGACCTGACCCGCTTCGCCGGCCCGGCCCGCAGCATCGGGTACCGGTGGTTTACCGACCCGGCGTGCCGGGCGCTGTACCACCCCGACGACCATCCGCTGCACTCACGCGTCTTCGCCTCTGGCCTGCGCAGGACGGTGACCCTACGCGGGCCGGCCTCCTACGCCGCCCACCTGCAGAAGCTGCTGCTCGCCCGCAGCGAGGAGTTCCGGGCCGTGTGGAACGAGCATGAGGTCGGCGTGCGTTACGAGCACACCAAACGCTTCATCCACCCGGAGGTAGGTCTACTGGAGCTGGCCTGCCAGGGGCTGCTCGACCCCGATCAGTCGCACTCCCTGTTGGTGTACACCGCCGTGCCCGGAACCGAGAGCTACGAGAAGCTCCAGCTCCTCGCGGTGGTCGGGGCGCACTCAGCCCACCAGCGCCCTCGCCGGGCAACCGGCCTCAGCGTTTGAGCCGTCAATGCGCTGCCGGTGCCCAGGGGCGTGGAAACGGTGTTGGATCATCGTGGTGGAGATGTTGGATGCCGAGGTAGGAGGTAACCCGCTGGGGACGGTGACTCGGTGCGCACCACATGAGCGCGGTTGACGGAACAGCTACAGGAGGACTCGATGTCACAGAGCTACAGCCGGGATGACCTTGTCGCCCGCCTCGTCCGCGCCGGAGAGCTAGAGGTGTCGGGCGAGGATCAGGCCGAGGTCGACACGTACTTCGACGCGGAGAAGTTCCGGTTCCACGGACCGGACGGTTTCGAGAGCGACTACGCCGGGTTGACCGACTACTTCGCGGCGATCCGGGCGGCTTTCGACGACCGGTCGATCCGTCGCGGGATCGTGGTGGCTGAGGGCGAATACATGGCCTGCCAGACGTGGATCGAGGGCACGTTCGTCCGGGAGTTCACCCAGTCGCCGGCCGGCCCGCTGCCCCCCAACGGGCAGCGCGTCGTCTTCGACCTGCTCAACATCTTCCGCTTCGACGACCAGGGCCGCCTCGTCGAGGAATGGGTACGCACCGACTACCGCAGCTTTTTGCGCCAGCTCGGCGCCGAAGGCAGGTAAGTCCACTCCGCGTACCACCGTGTCGGCGTCGCTGGGCGCGGCTTCCTGCCAGGCGGGGAGGCCGCGCCCGGTGCGCGTTCCCGTGCCCGGCGCCACGTCGGTTCACCACCGCGAACCGAACCCCGCCGTGCCCTAGGTCAGCGCAGTTCGCGGAAGAACTCGGTGAGATCGGTGGCGAGCAGTTCCGGCTCCTCATGCGCGGCGAAGTGCCCCCCGCGCGGCATCTTCGTGTAGCGGGTGAGCCGGTATGTGCGCTCGACCCAGCTACGCGGCGGTCGGGTCAGGTCGTGCGGAAACACGGCGATGCCGGTCGGCACCTCCACCCGCTGCCAGGAGTCGCGACCGAAGAGGTGGTACTCGACGTACGGCCGAAACGACGTGGCGATCGTGTTGGTGAGCCAGTAGAGGCTGACCTGGGTGAGTAGCTCGTCGTCGGTGAACGCGGCCGACAGGTCGCCGCCGCAGTCGGTCCACGCCCGGTACTTCTCCACGATCCACGCCAACAGCCCGGCCGGTGAGTCACTGAGCCCGTGCGCGAGCGTCAGCGGCCGGGTCTGCTGTTGGTGTTGGTATCCGCCCTCTTCGGTGTTCCACCGCGCCATCTGGGCCAGGTGAGCGTGCTCCTCGTCGCTGAGGAGCTCGCCCGGATCGATGGGCGGGTTCATCGCGGCCAGTACGTGCACGCCGACCACGGCCTCCGGGTGTGCGGCGGCAAGCCGGCTGCTCACACCTGCGCCCAGGTCGCCGCCGTGCGCGCCGTAGCGCTCGTACCCGAGAACTTCGGTCATCAGGGTGTGCCACAACTCGTGTGTGGCGGGCTCCGCGGGCCACCCCGGTCGAGGCTCGGAGAAGGCGAACCCGGGCAACGACGGGATCACCACGTCGAACGAGTCAGCCGGGTCGCCGCCGTACCGGCTGGGGTTGGCGAGTCGATCACCCAGCCGCGTCAGCTCCAGGAACGTGCTGGGCCAGCCGTGGGTGAGCACGATCGGCATCGGCCGAGCGCCCTCACCGCGAAGCCGCACCAGGTGCACGCGCGCGGCACCGATGTCCACGGTGAACTGTGGGAGCGCATTGATCGCCGCCTCCTGGGCGCGCCAGTCGAAGCCGTCAGCCCAGTACCTCAGCAGACGTGCCACGGTGGCCGGCTCGGCGCCGGCGGACCAGCCGGGTGCCGGGATTGACGCGGGCGGCCGGGTGGCACCCAGACGTCGCCGGAGATCCTTCAGCTCCTGCTCATCGACGTGCAGCGTGAACGGCTCCAGCCTGGCGTCTGACATCGCTGCACGATAGCACCGGTGTCGATCTTGAGGACGTGAACGCCCGGTTCAGGTGGCGCGGCTGTCGTACGTCGTGCGGTTGGCGAAGACGTCATCCATGTGCGTTTCGGCCCAGGCCTTCAGCCCGCGCATCGTCTGGTGCAGGGAGAGGCCGAGGGCGGTCAGCTCGTAGGTGACCGTGACCGGCACTGTCGGCGTCGCGGTGCGGATGATCAAGCCGTCGCGTTCCAGGGATCGCAGCGTCTGAGTGAGCATCTTCTGGCTGACGCCGGCCAGCAGGCGGGACAGCTCGGAGTAGCGCATCGGCCGGGGCTCACCAGCGCAGTCGGCGCCGAACTGGTGTGAGCCGTCGCTGCCCAGTGCGGCCAGGACCAGCGCGACCCACTTGTCGGAGATCCGGTCGAGCAGGTGACGACTGGGGCATTCGGCAAAGAAGGCGTCATATCGCGTCTTGGTCTGGGCCCGCTTCTGGGCGGCCGTCATCGTTGCCATCGAGCGCTCCTGTATCCCGTGCGCACGTTACGCACTTTGAAGTGCCTACTTCTCGATAGGAAGTTACTTCCCCAGAGTGGAGCAGGAATTCGTCAGGCGCCAGCGGCGCCCGACCTCACGACGAAGAGCAGAGGTGCGAGCATGCCCACCACGTCCCTTCCCGGCGGCACCTGGCTGCTGGGAGACCTGACTGTCACCCGGTTCGGCTACGGCGCCATGCAACTCGCCGGCCCCTGGGTCATGGGTCCGCCCGCCGACCACGACGCCGCAGTCGCCGTTCTCCGGGAGGCCGTCGAACTCGGTATCACCCACATCGACACCAGCGATGCCTACGGCCCCCGCTTCACCAACCAGTTGATCCGCGAAGCGCTGCACCCCTATCCCGACTCGCTGCACGTCGTGACCAAGGTCGGCGCGACCCGCGACGAGCAGGGCGGCTGGCCGCCGGCCCGGAAGCCCGACGAGTTGCGCCGAGCCGTCCACGAGAACCTGGAGAGCCTCGGGGTCGAGGTGCTCGACCTGGTCAACCTCCGGCTCGGCAACGCCGAAGGCCTGCAACCCGGCTCGCTCGCCGAGCCGTTCGAGACGCTCGTCGAACTCCAGCAGCAGGGCCTGATCCGGCACCTCGGGGTGAGCACCGCGACTGCGGAACAGGTCGCCGAGGCGCAGGCGATCGCGCCGATCGTGTGCGTGCAGAACCTCTACAACCTTGCGTACCGCCACGACGACAAGCTGATCGACGTACTTGCGGAACAGGACATCGCCTACGTGCCCTACTTCCCGCTCGGCGGTTTCAGCCCGTTGCAGTCCGCGGCGCTCTCCACCGTCGCCACCCGGTTGGACGCGACGCCGATGTCCGTCGCCCTGGCCTGGCTGCTGCAGCGGTCGCCGAACATCCTGCTCATCCCCGGCACCTCGTCCCGGGCGCACCTGCGCGAGAACGTCGTCGGCGCGGGACTAGTGCTCACCGAGGAGGACCTCGCCGAGCTGGACAAGATCGGCGAGTGATCAGGTCTGCGAAGGGTCGCTCTCCGGTGACCCCTGACTGAGGCGTCGTCCGGCCTGGCGGCGGTAGTCAACGTAGACAACGGCCACCTGGTTCGGCGTCCGCCAAATCTGATCACTGGGCGCGAAGTCATCTCTCGGAGTCGGCCTCGCGGCGGCGGTGGCCGTCATGTCGACGATCACTACATGGCCGACTGGCGGCCGGACCACCGAACGCCGACTGATGCCGATGGAGGAAGCACCGAGATGACCGCGTCCACGACCAACAGAATTGATGCCGACGCCCCGTGCACGTCAGATCCTCGACCGTTGGACGCAGGGCCGGGGACGAAGACCAGCCTGGAACCGGCGGCATCGATACGCCTCCTTGTGGCGGCGGTGACCAGCGTCGGTGAGCGTCGACAGCCCTCGGAGATGATCGAGATCTCGCCGGTGATCGGAGTTGTGCGGATGCGTTTCGCCGACAACGCCTACGGCGACGTCGGAGCGTGGGCCGAGATGTTCGGCATGCCGCTCATCCACCGCGAGGTCGACGGCGAGCGCCGGGTGGGCAGTGAGGAGGCGGGCGTTCGGTGGGGCGGTTGGGTGCTGCACTTCTGGTGCGGGATTACCACCACCGAGCCGGAGCATCCCGACGGAGGCGGCGCGGGTGGCCGCTGGCCCGTGCACCTGATCGGGGCCCCCGACTCGACCGCCCCGCTGGAGTGGCCGCCGACCGACGGGGCCGCCGTCGCCCCCCGGACTGCCGGCCGCCGGTCCCCCCACCTCATCGACGACTCCGAAACGTTCACGCCGTTTTCGTCGCCGCCACGAATCCAGGACGCGACCCCGGGCGAGGGCAGTTGACCTCTCCTGAGCCTGCAGCAACAGGTGGCATTGCAAGGCGGCTGCGTCCCCGAACCCATGCTGCCGCTCGCCATGGTTGTCACGGAGCTGCCGCCGGCCCTGGCTGCCCGACGGCAGCGCAGCGGCCCTGACCGGGGGAACCTTTGGCCAGGGTCGCTGCTCTACTCGGTGGAGAGGTGGTGGTCAGCCAGCAGCGATGATCTTCCACTGCTGGTTGTTGCTGTTGCTGTCGGTGTACTGCGCCAGGGTGGCACCGTTGCTGCTGTTGCCCATCCCGTCGATGTACATGCCGGTGGCCCGGTTGCGGATGCGCACGTTGTTGGCGGCGGTCACGACGGTCCACTGCTGGTTGGCGCTGGTACTGCCGGCGTACTGGCCGACCGCGGCGCCGTTGGCGGTGCGGCCCATGCCGTCGAGGTAGAGGCCCGTGGTCCGGTTCTTGATCCGTACGTAGGTGCCGCTGTTCTCGATGACCCACTGCTGGTTCGTGCTGGTGCTGCTGGCCCAACCGACGGCGTTGGCGCCGTTGGTCGAGCTGCCGTTGCCGTCGACGTACAGGCTGGTGCTCGCACTCCTGATGCGGACGTACGTGCCGCCGCCGTTGCCGACGCCCCAGGAGTACTGCAGGCGTGCCAGACCCGAGGGATTCACCAGGGACAGTTGGATGTTCGCGCCGCTGCCGCTCTTGCTGGTCATGCTGTACCAGTCACCGTCGCGCAGGCCAGGCCAGAACACGCTGCCCATCGAGTTGTTGCGCAGGTGGCTGCTCACGCCCCGCAGGTAGTCGGCGAAGAACGATCCGCTGGGAATGCTGTAGTCGATCGGGTCGTACGTGACGCCGTCCTTGACGCCCTGCCGCATGGGACCGCCCCACTCGGTGGCGACGGTGCGGCTCGCGTACGGCCCGATGTAGCCAGCGATGTGGTTCGCCCAGGACGTCTCGTCCTCCAGCGGCGGGGTCACGTTCATCGAGTAGTCGTGCACGGCCAGCAGGGTCCCGTTGAGACGGGTGTCGTTGCCGACCACCACCACGTTCTGGGCGAACCCGGTGCCGTCGAGCATCACTCGACCGCGGGGCACGCTCGGGTACCTGTTCAACCAGGTGTTGTACATGTTGTTCAGGTCGGTGGCGTTGTAGCCCCAGGGCTCGTTGATCACCTCGAAGTAGGCATTCGGGTTGCTGCCGTACTTCGCCACGACCGTGTCCCACATCTGGTGGAACGCGGTCATGTTCGACGGACGACCGCCACTGTGCGCCCAGTAGGCCAGGATCACCTTGCCCTTGGTGAGCGCGTTGTCGATGGCGCCGGTGTACGTCCCCCAGTAGCTGGACACCGTCGGCTCGTTGATCGGCATCCGCACGGTGTTGGCACCGGTGATCGAGTACATCTGGCCGACGACCCGGTTGGCCACCGTCGAGGCCGACGCGTACGTGTCGGACGAACTCAGCCCGGAGATGTAGAGCACCCCGTTGACGAAGTTGTCCCGCGAGTCGGCCCAGTTCACACCCCGGAACTGGTTGGTGGCTGCCTCAGCGCGACTCGGGCTGGAGGCCACCACGCCCGCGGTGGCGAGCACCGACGCGACGACCATCCACAGTGCCGTGAGGGCGGCACCGCGAGATCTGCCGCGACCTGAAGATCTCATAGACCGGTCTCCTTGTCTCAGACGTTACAGAGTTAACAGACTTGAACCAGAACGAACATAACACGTACACAGAGGTTCAGAAACGATCAGATTCGCGCTGAAGCTGATCGATTGCGCTACCCGGGCGGCTGATGGTCCCGCCGCCCCGGACGGCCGGCGGGTTTGACCTCGGGCAACGGGGCGTGGGGGAGGACCACGGAGCGTGGCACGGCATCCAGGCGCGCACGCACGGCCCGGCGGAGTGCTCACGCCGGGTGTGTCATCAGCGGTCAGGCGGCGGGCTGTGCCGCACTCAGGTCGGGTCCTCTGCGCCGTCGACAGTGTGTCGCCGGCTCGGCATTGGCGTGCCCGTCAACGCGCGGCGGCGTCCGCGCCCTGTTCCCGCGGTGACGTGCTCGACTGGCGTACCCGAAGGTTCGGGCTGATCACGACCCGGTGCGCGGGACGGTCCGGGTCGACGAGCCGGTCAGCGACCAGCCGTACGGCGGCCCGGCCGATCGAACGCCGAGGTGGACGCACCGCGGTCAACGGAGGGCTGAACAAACCGGCCACCTCGTCGTCGTAGGCGACGATGGACAGGTCGTCCGGCACGGTGATCTGCCGCTCCTCGCAGCGCTGCACGAGCCTGATCGCCACCGCGTCGGCATGCACCAACAGGGCGGTCGTGCGCGTGGCCTGACACTGGTCCAGAACACCGTCGAGAATCGCGTCCTGCTCGGGTGTGTGTGCGTCGGGAACCAGAACCTCGACGGTGCTGCTCGCATCCACACCGCACTCCATCGCCGCGTCGAGCCAACCCCGACGGATGTGCGGATGGGTGGGGCTCTTGGCATCCAGCACCAGGCCGACCCTGCGGTGACCGAGGGAGACGAGGTGTCGTACCGCCATGCCGGCGCCGAGTGCGTGGTCGGTCACCACCGACTCCATGACGGCGTGCTCGGAGCCGACCAGTGCGCTGCGTTCGAGCAGCACGACCGGCACACCGATCTGGTCGAGCCACTCAAGGGTCTGCTCCACGGTCGGTGCGTCCATCCGTGGCGCGATGATCAGACCGTCGACGCCCGTCTGCTCCACCAGGCGTGTGAGCTGCGGCTTGTCGTCCTCGGTGTCGTACGAGGAACCGCGCAGCACGATGCGCATGTCGAACTCCCGCGCGGCCTCCTCGGCGCCTCGCGCCACCTCCGGCCAGTAGTAGTCCAACGAGGGAACGAGCATGCCGAGAGTGCGTCCGCCCAGCGAGTCCAGGGCGGCGCGGGGCGATTCGTCGGTCGCGGGGACGTCGTCCGGCGTGATCAGGGCGACCCCACCATGCACCCGCCGCACGAGACCTTCGGCGGCGAGCTGGGCGATGTCGCGGCGGATCGTTACCGGTGCGGCACCGAGTGCCTCGGACAGATCCGATATGCGCATGGCGCCGTCGCGCTGGAGTGCCTCCAGCAATTGCTGGCGACGGGCGACCTGCAGCGGCCCGCGCACCTCCGGCAGGCTGTCGTTACTTGCCTTGGTCATCGGGGCACCTCCGAGGAACGCTGCGCGGACGGGCTCCCGCACCGTCGACCAACGCCGGTGGCGTCGGCCCTGCGCTGCTAATCGCGAGCCAGAGCGAATCTGAACGTTTGTGAACGTATCAGATCGATTTCTTCTTCACGAGACCGCCGCCCCGCTGATGGTCGCCGACGCCCTTGTCGTAGATGCCCGATATGGCCGCTCTCCGACGAGCGGTCGTGATCGGCTCTGATTGTATCTGGTCAGTTTGGCCGACTGAGGCATTGAATCGATCAGTTGTGAGCGGTTTACTTTCGAAACCTGATCGTCGCCCGTGCGTAACGGACCCTAGCGACCTGGCGGGCCTTCCGGCAGCCGGGGGACTAATCGATGTGACAGGAGCACGATGACGCCCCCCGCAACTGCCCCCCTGAACCCGGCGACAGCCGCACGCCCCACGGTCTCCGCACCGTGGGGCCGTGGTGACTGGGTTGCCCTCGCCGACCGGATGCTCCGGGCCGCGCGGTCGTACGCGTCCCCCGACCACGCGCTGATCACCTTGCCCGGCCCGGAAGGTGGCTACGGACGAGCCGTCGACGGACTGGAGGGCTTCGCCCGGACGCTTGTCCTGGCAGGCTTCCGGATCGCCGGCGAGCGCGGCAGCGGCCTCGACGACCTCACCGACTGGTACGCGGCCGGGATCGCTGCGGGCACCGATCCCACCTCGGCCCACCGCTGGCCACGGCTCGACGAGCACCCCCAGGCGAAAGTGGAGGCGGCCTCGCTCGCCCTGGCCCTCGACATGACCCGCCCCTGGCTGTGGGACCGCCTTTCCGAGCGCGCGCGGGAACAGGTAGTCGACTACCTGGCCCCGGCGGTGGGCGACGACACGTACCCGCGGATCAACTGGGTCTGGTTCCGGTTGGTCGTGCAGACCTTCCTGCGGTCCGTCGGGGGTCCGTTCTCGATCGGCGAGATGGCCGAGGACCTCGCCACCCACGACAGCTTCGTCCGCCCCGACGGCTGGCTGTCCGATGGTCCCGAGCGGTCCTACGACCACTACGTCGGCTGGGCCCTGCACCTCTACCCGACCCTGTGGTCCCGGATGTCCGGCGCTGCCGACCTCGCCGCCGACCGCCGCGAGCGCGACCGCGCCGGGCTCGACCGGTTCCTGGAGGACGCGATAACCCTGATCGGCGCCGATGGCTCTCCGCTCATCCAGGGTCGCAGTCTGATCTACCGGTTCGCCGCGGCCGCGCCGTTCTGGGTGGGCGTCATGGCCGAGGTGCCCTCCCTCAGTGTCGGCCAGTTGCGCCGGGCCGCCACCAGCGTCGTCGGTCATTTCGTGGCACACGGCTCACCTGACGCCGACGACCTGCTGACCCTCGGCTGGCACCGCCCGTGGCCCCGGCTCGCACAGCACTACTCCGGTCCGGGCTCTCCGTACTGGGCCAGCAAAGGACTGCTCGGCATCGCGTTGCCCGCGGACCACCCGGTGTGGACCGCGCCGGAGGAACCACTGCCGATCGAGAATCGCGACACCGTACGAGCCGTCCGCGCCCCGGGCTGGGTGATCTCGGCTACCCGCGCGGACGGGATCGTCCGCGTGACGAACCACGGCACCGATCACGCCGTCGAAGGTGACTCCGACGGAGACTCGCCGCTCTACGCCCGCCTCGGCTACTGCACGGTGACGAGCCCGGTCCTCGCCGAGGCCGGCTGGCTCACCCCACTCGACCAGTCGGTGACGTTGGTGGACCAGGCCGGACGTGCCACCCACCGTGCCGGGTTCCGTTCGCTGGGCGCTCGCGTTGACAGCACGGGAGTCGGGGTGGCGGGATCGCGCGCCCTGGCGCACTGGCTCGAACCCAGCGCGGGTCAACGCGATCACGGCAGTGGCCGTACCGGCCGGTCCTGGCCGGCGGGTCACCTGACGGTCTGGTCGCTGGTGCGCGGGCCCTGGGAGCTGCGCCTGACGCGCATCGACGACATCGTGGACGGCGTCGACGCGACGGCGCTGCGGCTGGTCGTGGGCGGTTGGGCGATACCGGGAGAGGCGACGGTCAGCGCTCCGGGCATGGTCACCGTGACCGGTCGGGGCCTGACGAGCCGGGTGGTGAGCATCCACGGAGCCGGGTCTGCCGCCGTGACCGAGGTGGCGGACGGCGGTCCGCTGGGCGGACCGCTGACGGTGCCCTGGGTGGAACATCCAGCCCGGGTCGGCGCGTGGACCGCCACCCTGATCGAGCTGTCGGCGACAGGCGTGACCGTCGCTCACCGGCGGCCGTGCCGGGCCGTCGTGGACGACGGCGCCGGCAACCTCCGCGCGCTGGTCGACTGGCCCGACGGAGTCACCACCGACAGTGATCTGGGCAATGACCTGCCGAGCCCATCGGCCTGGCAGCAGCAGGGGCCTTCGGGCCCATGACGATTACAAGGAGAGGTATGAAGCGTACGACTACGGCCGTCATCGGTGCCGCGACCGCTTTGACGCTTGCCCTCGCGGGATGTGGTGGCGATGACGAGCCGGCGGACCCGAACGCGCCGGTGACGATCACCCTGGGCGCCTGGAGCCTGGCGTCCACACCCGAGTTCAAGGCGCTCGCCGACGGGTTCAAGGTCGGTCACCCCAACGTGACAGTCGAACTCAAGGAGTACGACGCCCCCAACTACGACACCCAGATGACGGCGGACCTCGCGGCGGGCACCGCGCCCGACGTCTACGTCCTGAAGAACCTGAAGAACTTCTACACCTACCAGAGCGGCGCCCAACTGCTCGACGTCTCCGACGCCGCGGCAGACCTCAAGTCCGTCCCGGCAGTCTCGTCCTACCAGGTCGACGGCAAGACGTACGCGATTCCGTACCGGCAGGACCTGTGGGTGCTCTACTACAACAAGGACCTGTTCGCCAAGGCGAAGGTGCCGCTGCCGGACGGCAGTTGGACCTGGGACGACTACGTCACCACCGCGCAGAGCCTCACGACCGGCTTGAAGGCGGCCGGCGCCACCACCGTGACCGGGGCCTACCAACACGTGTGGCAGTCGCCCGTGCAGGGCTTCGCCCTCGCCCAGACGCCCGGCGCCGACCTGCTCTCCGGCGACTTCGGCTACATGAAGCCGTACTACCAGCGATCACTCACCCTGCAGTCCGCCGGGGCGCAGCCGTCGTTCGGCACCGCGAACACCAACAAGCTCACCTACCAGGCGCAGTTCGGAAAGCAGCAGTCCGCGATGCTGCTCATGGGCACCTGGTACGTCGCGACGCTGCTCAACCAGCGCAAGAGCGGCGACGCCGACACCTTCGGATGGGGTCTCGCGCCGGCTCCGCAGTTTGACAAGTCCACCACCGGCACCTCCGCCACCCCGGTCAGCTTCGGCGATCCGACCGGTATGGGGATCAACCCGAAGATCAGCAAGGCGAAGACCGCCGCCGCGATGGACTTCCTCAGCTACATCGCGAGCGAGGACGCCGCCAAGACGCTGGCGGGCATCGGCAGCACCCCCGCCACGATCTCCGACGCGGTGACCAAGACGATCTTCGCACTCGACGGCGTGCCACAGGACGACCTGTCGAAGTTCACGTTCGGCAAGCACACGATCAAGCCGGAAAACCCGGTCTCGAAGCACACCACCGCCCTGCAGAACCTGCTCAACGACATGCACACGGCCGTTCTGTCGAACAGCAAGGGCCTCGACGAGGCCATCAACGAGTCGCAGAAGCGCGCCAAGAACGAGGTCCTCAAACAGTGACCGGGCCGACGCCGCGTCGCTGATATCCAGCGGGTCCGGTGCCGCACCCCCTCGGCACCGGACCCGCCCCCTTTAGCAGAACCCGCCCTCGGAGACTCTCTATGGCAACGATGCCGCGGACGCGGCCCAGAAACCGGCAGCTGGTATGGCGCAACACGATGACCGGCTGGTCTTTCATCCTGCCGAACTTCATCGGCTTCGCCGCCCTCACCCTCGTACCGGTCGCCGTGCTGTTCTACATGTCCTTCACGAACTGGAACGTGTTCGGCGTGGCCGATTGGACCGGTACCGCGAACATCCGCCGCATGTGGGGCGACACCAGCTTCTGGACCGCCCTGAAGAACACCGTCTACTACTCGGTCTTCCACATCCCGCTGACCATGGCCGCAGCCCTCGGGCTCGCGCTGCTGCTCAACCAGAGGCTACGCGGCGTCCGGTTTTTCCGTACCGTCGCGTTCTTCCCCTACATCACCTCGATCGTGACGATCGCCGTGGTGTGGAACCAGCTGTTCAGCCCGGAGTACGGGCCGGTGAACGCCTTCCTGCGCACGGTCGGCGTCGACAACCCGCCCGGGTGGACCACGTCCGCGGACTGGTCGATGCCGGCGGTCATCATCGTCGGCACGTGGCGGGAGATGGGTTACTACATGCTGCTGTTCCTGGCGGGACTGCAGACCATTCCCGCGCAGCTCTACGAGGCCGCGAAGATCGACGGCGCCGACCGGTGGCAGAGCTTCACGAACGTGACACTGCCAGGGCTGCGGCACACCACGTTCTTCGTCACCGTGATGCTGACCATCGGCAGCTTCAAGGTGTTCGACCTCATCCTCGTGATGACCGAGGGCGGCCCCGGGCAGTCCACGCTGGTGCTGTCGCAGTACATCTACCAGAAGGGCTTCGTGGAGAACCAGTTCGGTTACGCGTCGGCGGTCTCCGTGGTGCTCTTCGCCATCTGCTTCGGAATCACGATCATCCAATTCGCGATCAACAGGCGGAGGGACAGCTGATGACCACGACGAGGCTGCGCGTGCCCACCCCTGTCATCAACGAGCCTGTCGGCATCGAGAGGCGCGACGGCCGAATATCGTCACGGCGCTGGCGGTACGTCGGACACGCTGCGCTCGTTGTCCTCGCCGCCGCGATCCTGCTGCCGTTCTACTGGATGGTGGTTGCCTCGCTGAAGGCGAACAACGACGTCTTCACGATCCCGATCACCTGGCTGCCCGACCCGGTGGTGTGGCGGAACTACCTCGACATCTGGCAGCGCTCGGACCTGACGACGTGGTTGGGGAACACGCTGCTTCTCTCCGTCGTCGTCACCGGCCTGCAGGTGTTCACCGGCAGCGTGGCCGCGTACGGCTTCGCGAAGGTCCGCTTTCCCGGTCGCAACGTGTTGTTCCTGCTCTACATCGGCACCATCGCCGTGCCCTGGCAGGCGTACATGATCCCGCAGTTCATCCTCATGTCGAAGCTGCACCTGTCCAACACCCTGTGGTCCATCATCGCCCTGCAGGCGTTCGGCGCGTTCGGTGTCTTCCTCATGAAGCAGTTCTACGAAACGATCCCCGAGGAGTTGAGCGAGTCGGCCCGCATCGACGGGCTCACCGAGTTCGGCATCTACCGGCGCATCATGCTGCCGTTGTCCCGGCCGGCCCTGGCCAGCCTGGCCCTGCTCACCTTCGTCACCGCCTGGAACGACTACCTCGGCCCACTGATCTACCTGCGCAGCCCGGAACTCCGCACGATCCAGCTGGGGTTGCGCACGTTCATCTCCCAGTACAACGCCGAGTACGCGTTGATCATGACGGGTTCGGTGCTGGCCGTGCTGCCGGTGGCCGTCATCTTCCTACTCGGGCAGCGCTACTTCGTCGAGGGCATCGCGAGCACCGGACTGAAGGGCTGAGCCGACCCATGCGCCTGCGCCACCGCACCATCGCCGCCGCCGTCGACGGCGTCCACGCCGCGCTCGTCACCAACATGCTCCTCCTGCTCGGCGCCCTGCCCATCGTCATCCTCCTGTTCACCACCGAGGCGGTGCGGGCCTGGCCGCTGTACGCGCTGGTCGCGCCCCTGTGCGCTCCGGCGCTGTGCGGCGTCTTCGCGGTCATGTCCAGCTACTCGGCAGGTGGCTCCGGTGGCGTCGTGCGTACCTTCGCGCACGCCTGGCGGGCCACGGCCCGCCCGGCGATGCTCTGGGGTGCGTCGACCACCATGGTCCTGGTCGTCCTGGCCGTCGACGCCCGCGCCCTGTGGGGGCACCGGGCCGGCGCGCTCGCGCTGCCGGTCCTCGCCGTCCTGGCCGTGCTCACCATCGCCACGGCGCTGCTCGGGCTGGTGGCGATCGCCGAGCGACCCGCCGCCCGGCTGCGGGACATCGCCCGCGCATGCCTGTACCTGGCGGTCCGACGGTGGTACCTCACCGCCGTGTCACTGACGACCCTGGCCCTGCTCGGGCAGTTCATCGTGGCCCGACCTGCCATCGCGCTCGGCGTGGCGGCAACACCCCTGTTGTACGTCGTCTGGGCCAACAGTCGATTCACGCTCCGTGTCGCCCTCGACCTACCGCTGACCACGCCCCGGACATCCTGAACCGACGACGACCACGCTCCGCACACCTGCGGAGCCGTGCCCGCCCGGCACCTGCCCGGACTTCACGAGGAGAACGAGACCCATGACGGCGATCGAGGTCCGCCCCAGCCCTGACGCCGAGGCGGTGACGGCCGCCCTGGCCGCCGCCCTGCGTACCATCGACGCGAACATCGAGTCCTTCGGCGACCGGTACCCGGCCGACACGACCGCCGGTAACCGGTACCCGATGCGCCTGCCGGCGGCGGGCCAACCAGCGGGCGCGAACGTGGGCTGGACCACGAGCTTCTGGCCCGGGATGCTCTGGCTGGCCCACGACCTGAGCGGCGAGGAGCGCTACCGACAGGCCGCCGTGTCGCACGTGGACAGCTTCGCGGCGCGGGTCGCCGACGGCATCGACCTGAACACCCACGACCTCGGTTTCCTCTACACCCTCTCCTGCGTCACCCCGGCGCGGCGCACCAATGACCAGCGCGCTCGCGACGCCGCGCTGGCCGCCGCCGACCACCTGATGACCCGCTTCCTCGAACCGGCCGGGATCATCCAGGCGTGGGGCGACCTGAACGACCCGCGCCAGCGGGGGCGCACGATCATCGACAGCCTGATGAACACCCCCCTGCTTTTCTGGGCCAGCAGCACCACCGGCGACGAGCGGTACGCCGCCGCGGCCCGGCGGCACACCACCCAACTGCGCGAGCACATCCTGCGACCCGACGGCACGACGTTCCACACCTTCTACTGGGACCCGGCCACGGGTGCGCCGCTGCACGGGGAGACCGAACAGGGCCACGCCGACCACTCCTGCTGGGCGCGCGGTCAGGCGTGGGGCATCTACGGGTTCAGCATCAACCACCGGCACACCGGCGATCCGGCGCTCCTCGTGGCGGCGCAGACCTGCGCCGACTACTTCCTGGCACACCTGCCCGTCGACCACGTCGCCTACTGGGATCTGGAGTTCGGTGACGGCAGTGGCCAGGAGCGGGACAGTTCCGCCGCGGCTATCGCCGCCTGCGGCCTGGTCGAGCTTGCCGACCACCTCGCCGACACCGCCCTGGCGCAGCACTACCGTGACGCCGCCACCCGCATCCTGGGCTCCCTCATCGACCGGTACTCGACGGCCGGCCATCCGGACGCCAATGCGCTGATCCTGCACGGCGTCTACGACAAGCCGAAGGGCATCGGCGTCGACGAGGGCACCCTGTGGGGTGACTACTTCTACCTCGAAGCCCTCGTCCGCGCCACGGCCCCGGGCTGGACCAGCCCCTGGTGACGACCGTTGCGCGCCCCGATCCGTACCCACTCACCCGGAAGGCGTCCATGGACCACCGCTACCACTGCATCATCTCCGCCGACGCGGGCCGTAACACGCTGCCCCACAATCCCTGCCGACTGTTGGACTTCACACTGCTGTCGCTCGGTGCGGGTGAATCCTGGGCCGGCGAGTCCGGCGACCGGGAGATCCTCGCCGTCATCCTCGGCGGCACCGCGACCTTCACCGTCGCCGGTCACCGCTTCCCCGAGGTCGGCGGACGCCCGGACGTCTTCTCCGGCAAGCCACACGCGGTGTACATCCCGGCCGGAGCCACGGTCACCGTCGACGCCGTCAGCCCCGTGCAGGTCGCGCTGCCCAGCGCGCCCAGCGACCTCGTCACCGAGCCCTACGTCATCGCCCCGGAGAAGGTCGCCACCGGTCGCTGGGGCGCGGCCAACTTCGGCCGCGAGTACCACCAGATCCTCACCGAGGTCGCCCAGCCGGATCTGCCGGCCCACCGCCTCATCGTCGGTGAGACCTACACGCCGTCCGGCAACTGGAGCACCTACCCACCCCACCGCCACAGGGTCGACGACCTGCCCGCGGAGGCCGCACACGAGGAGATGTACTACTACCGCGTCAACCCCGGGGACGGATTCGGCATCAGCCGGGTCTACACCGACGAGGGGTACGAGGAGAACGTCACCATCCGCGATCACGTCATGCAGATGATGCCGGAGGGCTATCACACGGTGGTCAGCGCGCCCGGCTACACCACGTACTTCCTCTGGTTCCTCGCGGGAACCCAGCGCACCCAGGGCGCCCGGGAGGACGCGGCGCTGGCCTGGGTCGGGCAGACCGTCCCCACCCTGCGCCGGATGGGGCTCTAGCGATGACGCTGGACAGCTTCCGACTCGACGGCCGCGTCGCCCTCGTCACCGGCGGCAACCGCGGCATCGGCCAGGCCATCGCCGTCGCGCTGGCCGAGGCTGGAGCCGACATCGCCCTGCTGAGCCGGAGCGAGCCGACGAGCACCGCAGTCCGGATCGAGCAACTGGGCCGACGCGTGGTCGTCGTCCCCGGCGACCTGGCCACCGTCGGTCCCGACGACATCGGCCGGACCGTCGACGCGGTGATTGCTGGCCTCGGCCGGCTGGACATCCTGGTCAACAACGCCGGCATCATCCGCCGTGCGGACGCCGTCACACACGCTCGCGACGACTGGGCCGCGGTGCTCCGCGTCAACCTCGACGCGGTGTTCCACCTGTCGCAGACGGCGGGACGGGTGATGCTCGATCAGGGACACGGAAAGATCATCAATCTGGCGTCGATGCTGTCGTACCAGGGGGGCATCAGGGTGCCGTCGTACACCGCCGCCAAGCACGCTGTCGTCGGCCTGACCCGGGCCCTGGCAAACGAATGGGCGCAGCACGGGGTGAACGTCAACGCGATCGCCCCCGGTTACATCGCCACCGACATCACCTCCGCGCTTCGCGCCGACCCGGACCGGGAGCGCGCGATCCGGGACCGCATTCCCGCCGGCCGGGCTGTGGTGGTGACGGGGGACCGTCACCACCACAGCCCGGATCACTCAGGCGCGTGACCACTCCATACTGGTCGCGGAGCTGCACGTACGCTGCTCAAGCGCGGCACCGAGGGCGGTGGACCCACCGACGACACCCAGGCACTTGTTGCTGTTGACGTTCACCAGGTTGTAGTAGCCGCTGCCGGTCGATCGCCAGGTGAACGACTGGTTCAGGCCCTCGTGGCAGGTGTACTGGATGATCTGGGCGCCGTCGGCGACGGAGGCGTTCGCGACGTCGACGCACTTGCCGCTGTGCACGCTCTGCAGTCGCACCGCGCCGTTGCCGGCGTCGAGGTAGCGCCACTGCTGCCAGGCCGAGCCGTTGCCGGTCCACTGACCGATCACGGCGAGGTCGTTGAGATTGGGTTGCTGGACGTCGATGACCTGCCCGCTGTTGCGGTTGGTGATCCGGTACGCCGTCGGGGCGCTGCCGCCGGTGAACTGCCACCAGTTGAGGTTGAACAGGTTGCCGCTGCCACCGGCGAAGCGCAGGTACAGGTCACGGGTGCCGCTCGCACCGCTCACGGCGCAGGTGGTGCTGGTCCAACTCTGCCAGCCACCGGTGCCACCGACGGTGCAGGTCCCCACGACCGGGCCGGTGGCGCTGTCGAGGCGTACCTCGATGCGGCCGCCGCTGGTGGCCGAGGCCACCCGCGCGGTGAACGAGGACGCGCCCGCGCCGAACGCGACACCCTTGACCTTGATGTAGTCGCCGTTTCCGATCGAGCTGACGTTCATTCCGCCCTCGCTGGACGGTTCGGTCTCGATGCCTGAGCCCCAGGCGATCGTCTCCGCCTCCTGCCGAACGTACGGGTTCAACGTGCCGATCTGCGGCGCGCCGGTCGTGGTCATGTTGATTGTCGGGAACGTGCCGTTGGCGTTGTAGCTGAACTTCTCCACCGCCACCGACCGGGTGAAACCACCGCCGCCGGGCAGCGCCCCGTTGTGGTAGAAGAAGTACGAGCCGCCCTGGAAGTCGATCACGCCGGCGTGGTTGGTGAAACTCGCGCCCTGCCGCGG